>CAMVRW010000176.1 GCA_947169985.1 uncultured Butyrivibrio sp.
GGATAAATACGGAAAGGTTATACAGAGAGTTAACGATTATTCTGAGGCAGTCAAAAAGGATCAGCAGTTCATACTTTATGGACAGTTCCTGAATGAGGAGGCAAGAGGCGCTTCTTCCTACGACTACAAGTATGCAGTTACTCCTACTGATAAATGTGCGTACACATCAGTTTCACTGGATACAAAGAATATCGGGAAATGCGTTGAAGTTTCAGCAACCAACTATTCAAAGTTTGATATCCAGAGCGTTGGAGTAAGAACTGTATTCATGAAGAATGGAAGAGCAGTTGCTTTCGATACTGTGAACATTGCAGACAGTGGAATCATCTTCCACGGTGGAAGCACCAACTCCCAGATCATTGGATATCAGGCAGGAGATTATGATAATTTCCTTTTGACCTACACATCAGTAGGCACACAGGTTTCTAAGGGAGATCTGTAATCTGGTCAACTTAATACGAACTATTTTGGGCTGCCTGGGCATTAAAATAAATGCTGCAGGCGGCTTTTTCGTGGTAAAATTAGTTAATGCGTTGAAAGGGTTAATGGTAATGAGAAAAGGTATTGTTATGGAGGGCGGAGCCATGCGGGGAATGTTTACCTGCGGTGTTCTCGACGTCCTTATGGAAAATGATATTTCTTTTGACGGCGCGGTAGGTGTTTCTGCTGGAGCCACCTTCGGCTGTAATCTAAAGTCCCATCAGATTGGACGAGCAGTTCGCTATAACAAGAAGTACTGCAAAGATAAGCGTTACCATAGCATCAGATCGCTGCTTTTTACCGGAGACATCTATAATGTGCCCTTTTGCTACGATGAGCTTCCCTACAAGCTGGACAAGTGGGATATCAAGGCCTTTGAGGAAAGCCCCATGGAGTTCTACTGCGTGGCAACTGATATAAACACCGGAAAACCTGTGTACCACAAGTGCATTGACGGACAAAAGGAGGACATCACCTGGATCCAGGCCTCGGCTTCAATGCCTTTGGTTTCAAGACCTGTACAGATTGATGGAGGCCTTTATCTGGACGGAGGCCCTTCGGATTCCATACCTCTTAAATTCATGGAGGACAAGGGCTACAACAGGATCCTGATAATTGAGACCCAGCCTGGGGACTACGTTAAGGGCCCACAGAAATTCATGCCCCTGGTAAGACTCATGCTAAAAAAGTACCCGGAGATGATCCACTGCATGGAGATAAGGCACCTTATGTACAACCAGGAAAAGAGATACATCCGGGAGAAAGAAAAAGACAAAGAGGTGCTGGTTATAAGACCCAAGGCACCACTTAATATAAGTCCCGTCGAAAGCAATCCCGATGAGCTGGAGAGAGTTTATCAGCTGGGAAGAGAAGCGGGTCTGGAGAAGTTAAAAGAGCTGTCAGAGTTCTTTTCATAAGAAAATAAGACGTTGGGAGATTTGAATATCATGGAAAAGAGGCTTGAACCCTTATTTACACCATGGAAGATTGGGAATTGTGAGATAAAGAACAGGATCGTTCTGACATCAATGGGAGGAACAGATCTTTTTGGCTGGATGGAGAAGAATCACTTCGACAAGGAAGGCGCAAACTTCATCCTTAAGGTGGCACAGAACAATGCAGGACTTGTGCTTCCGGGCTGTCAGCCTGTCTATAACCCCATGTTTGGCCAGTGGCTTTATAAGAACACGAAGATGTATCAGGACCTTGCAAAATGGATGCCTGAGTTTCATAAAACAGGAGCAAAGCTTTTCGTTCAGCTGACGGCTGGCTTTGGAAGAAGCTTTACCGTAAGCGCAATGATGGAGAAGCTCTACAATAACGGAGCCCTCAGGGTCCTTTCCAAGCCTTTCATGGACCTTGATAAGATCACAGCTTCTGCCAGCCCATCCCCTAACAGATGGTCTGATAAGCTTCCCTCAAGGGAGATGACCAAAGAGGAGATTCATGAGTTTGTGGAGGCCTTTGGTAAGAGTGCAAAGCTCCTTAAGGATGCGGGAGTTGACGGAGTTGAGGTTCACGCTGTCCATGAGAGCTATCTTCTTGATCAGTTCACCCTTCCTTATGTGAACAAGAGAACTGATGAATACGGCGGAAGCTTTGAGAACAGATACCGCTTTGCTGTAGAGATAGTAAAAGAGATAAAGGCTAAATGCGGGGATGATTTCCCGGTTTCTCTTAGATACAGCGTTGTTTCAAAAACAAAGGGCATGAGGCAGGGAGCCCTTCCCGGCGAGGATTATGTAGAAGCCGGAAGAGACTTCGAGGAGTCCAAGAAGGCTGCAAAATACCTTCAGGACGCAGGCTATGACATGCTCAACTGCGACAATGGTACCTACGACGCCTGGTACTGGGCGCACCCACCTATCTACATGCCTGAGAACTGCAATCTTCAGGATGTGGTGGACCTTAAGAAATATGTGGACATTCCTGTTGTTTGTGCTGGAAGGCTTGATCCAAGGGTGGCTGCGGATTCTATAGCTGCAGGAGACCTGGATGGAGCAGGCTTTGCGAGACCGTTCCTTGCGGATACTGAGTGGGTTACAAAGCTCATGGAAGGAAGGGAAGAGGATATAAGACCATGTATCCTTTGCCACAACGGCTGCTTTAACATGTGTCATTACAAGGGAGTTCCAAATGACCAGGCCCTGTCTGACTCGCTGCACCTGGCTCGCTGCGCTGTAAATGCGGAAACCATGCAGACAGACAAGCACTTCATCAAAAAGACCAGGCACCCCAAGACCATCCACATCGTTGGCGGTGGAATAGGCGGTATGGAGACCGCAAGGGTGCTTAAGCTAAGGGGCCATTACCCGGTTATTTATGAAAAGAGTGATGTGCTGGGTGGAACCTTTATTCCTGCCAGCGCAGAGTCCTATAAGGGTAAGCTTAGAGAGCTTCTTACCTGGTACAGAAGACAGATGGATATCCTTGGGATCGAAGTTCACCTCAACACCTATATTGATGATCCAAGGAAGTTTGGCAGAAAGAGCGATATCATTATTGCAACCGGCTCAAGGCCAAGAATTCTTAAGGGCGTTCCCGGCTATGAAAAGATGATCGAAGCCTGTGAATTTCTTAATGGAAAAGAGGTTGGGGACACAGTTGCAGTTATCGGCGGAGGCCTGACAGGGTCTGAGATTGCTTATGAACTGGCACTTCAGGGAAAGAAGCCCATTATTGTTGAGATGAAGGATGATCTGGTTTCCCAGACCGGCGTATGCCTGGCCAACAGCTCATACCTTCGTGAGTGGTTTGAACTCCATAAGGTGCCTGTATATCTTGAAACAAAGCTTAAGGAAGTAAAAGACGGATCTATCATCTGTACAGACAAGGACGGCAAGGATATAGAGATTTCCTGCGACAGCGTCATCAGTTCAGCCGGCTACATCCCCGATCCTGTCACCCAGGAAAACGACAGGACCAGCAACATGGATTATGTGGGAGACTGTCAGAAGATAGGTAACCTTAGAAGTGTTATCTGGCGTGCCTACGAGGTGGCCATGAGACTGTAAGAGGATATGTGTTTATGAAGAAGGCGCATAATCTTAAGGAACAGCTTGACAGATACATAGAAAATGCCTGCGAAATAAGAAATCTTTCCATGGCTCACACAGAAGGAATTGGAAGCTCTAAGGGATATTACAGGGATATCAAAAAGAGATTCCAAAGTATCAGTGAGCTCTCGAAAGAGAATAAGAAAATCCTTGATGAGGAACTGTACCCAATCCTCAATTCAAAGGATGTTATTTTCAAGGAACAGATAGAAATACTGACCGGTTTTTCCACATCCCTTCAGAACCAATGGCCGGTTGAGGATCTGGATCTCACCCTTGTTTTTATGGTGACGAACCGGCTCTTTAATAATGCGCTTCTTCGGGGAGAGGATGAGGATATAGTCAGACAGGCCAATCTCCTTATTTATGCTGCTTACAACAACATGAACCGTGTTAACCGCATAAAAAGACCTGAGAACAGACTCATAGCCTATTACCGTGAGGCAGGCTTAAAGGCTGCGGAGGTGATCCTTTCCTACCTGGAGCACGAGAAGTACCTTAGACTTACCAGCATGGACAGGAGAAAAGAGGTACTGGGCCAGGCCAGATTCTATGCGGCTTTATATGATACCTATGACTCCACCGATGAGACTGTAAATCATAAGAGAATTGAAGCTCTGGTTAAGACATTGGATATAGCCGATGACTCTTTTTACATCCAGAATACTCCGGAGATGGACTGGGAAAGATACCGCCTAAGATCCCTTGAGCACATGGGACAGCTTACGGAAAACGGAAATGCCTGGAAGATGACCAGGGAGCAGTGCGTAAGGATCTATAGCTATGTTCAGCTCCTTGAGAAGATCTGGAATAAGGACCCTGAGAAATCAAAAGAGCTGCTTCCTAAAATGCACCTTGAACTGATAATAGCAAGGAATGCCTTTTTTGCCGGGGTAGAGTCCCTGGAGAATTACAGAAAGAATCTCATTTCTATATACGAAAACTATGCCACTGCCGAATACGACATGTATTCGATAATGGCCAATATTTATGTGCCTGTAGAGTATCTTGCTACGGTGACCAAGGACAACGCCTATCTTGTTGCGGACGTTTTATCCATGTTCTATACAAGGGTAAAGGCGTATATTCTTCGTGCAACCGGGAAAGGTGCTTTTTCTTTTTTCATGGAATACATTGTTACCTTCCTGGACAGATTCATTGAACTCCAGGGTGGCATGAGCTTTGAAAACATGTGTCTTAGCTGCATGGCGGCCCTTCATCCGCCTGTATTCGTGGACAGTCTCCTGACCGCTGACCTTTCAATGTATATAGTAAAAGAGCTTTTGAAGCACGAAAAGAGCTGCCTTCAGGGATGCACTCTGGATGAGGCTTTTTATGACAAGCTTTATCACTGCAGTCTTTGTTACGATGTGGGAAAGCTGTTTGTGATGGATACTTTGATCAATTTTGGAAGAACCCCTACCAAGGATGAGGAGTTTATTGTCAGTCTTCACCCACTGGCAGCCTATGCGCTTTTAAAGAAACAGGAATCAACAGAAGAATTCGCCCATATAGTTCTGGAGTATTATAACTCCATCGCTGAAGAAGCAGGATATTGCGGTGATATTGCAAGAAAGATGACCTTCGATGACAAGACTGTCTTTGCCATAATAGGCCTTGCTAAGGGCTTCATTACCAAGAACTATTCTGCATGCGAAGAAGGACTTTTGGGCATTCTTAAAGAATCCGGAAGCTATGAGGGTATTACTAACTTCATAAGAAAGAGAAGGACCGAACTCTATAAGACTGTTTATGAACTTCTGATGGATATTCGAAAGAGTGCTCCCTCAGACTTTAACGTGATCCTGGACGAATATGTTAAGAGGACCGCAAGAATAAGGGTACTGTCCAGTCCAAGGACATCTGATGTAACTGATGCCAGCTCCTATGAGGAGATACTGACCGAGAACTTCAT
>CAMVRW010000177.1 GCA_947169985.1 uncultured Butyrivibrio sp.
TTTTAACCGGAATTATTGTGACTGCCATAATGGCTTTAGCTTATATAATTAACCCCTACGTTGGCGTAATTATGGAAGCAGTTCTTACCTGTTATTGTCTTGCAGCAAAGAGCCTTAAGGTCGAGAGCATGAAAGTCTATAAAGCTCTCAAAGAAGGAACATTAGAGGATGCCAGAAAGGCAGTATCCATGATAGTTGGAAGAGATACGGAAAGCCTTGATGAGAAAGGCGTTGTGAGAGCAGCCGTTGAGACTGTTGCGGAGAATACCTCTGATGGTGTGATTGCTCCTCTGATTTATACCTTTGTGGGAGGGCCAATACTTGGGCTTATCTATAAGGCTATTAACACTATGGATTCAATGGTTGGTTATCACAATGACAGATATGAAAATTATGGATTTGCTGCAGCTAAGCTTGATGATATAGTAAATTTCCTTCCTGCTAGAATAAGCGCTCTGTTCATGATTCTGGCTGCGTTAATACTTGGGAAAGATTATTCCGGAAAGGATGCTCTGCGAATCTTTAATAGAGACAGATACAATCACAAGAGCCCAAATTCCGCCCAGACAGAAAGTGCCTGCGCAGGAGCTCTGGGTCTTCGCCTTGCAGGAGATTCCTACTACTTTGGAATGCTGGTACATAAGCCTTACATTGGAGACCCTACACGTATCGAAGAACCTGAGGACATCCCAAGAAGCTGTAAGCTTATGTACATGACTAGCATTTTGACCATAGCTTTACTATTAGCAGTTGGCTTAATGTTATTATTCTGATTTTACTCAGCATGACTTGGAGCTTGTATTTGGGAAAGGTCATGTGGGCTGTGTTTATATCGGATAGATAGGAGATATCACCTTGATTCATGGAGGCGAGATTTACGACAAAAGAATAGAGATGGACTTCTCCGTGAATTTGAATCCATACCCATGTCCGGAGGAGGTCATTAAGGTCATAAGGGATGCGGCTTTGCATATAGATAAGTACCCTGACATAAACCAGACATCCTTCAGGCAGAAGGTTGCCAATGCAGAGAATAAGTTGGCTGGCGCAGAGTATCTCACTTCTGAAAATGTTATCGGTGGCAATGGCGCATCAGAGCTGATCATGGGAATCATCAGACTTATTAACCCTAAGAAAGTCCTATTACCTGTTCCGAGTTTTTATGGCTATCTTCATGGAATCAGGGCTTGTGGCGATGTGGAGATAGAGCAGTACCAGCTAAACGAAGAGAAGAGCTTTACTTTGGATGAAGGTTTTGCTGACCACATCGATGAAAGTACAGACCTTGTAATTCTTGGCAATCCAAATAATCCTACAGGACGACTGATTCAGAACGATTTACTTGAGAAAATCATCAGACGATGCCAGGAAACTTCAACGGCTCTGTTGATCGACGAATGTTTTCTGCACCTTTCTTCAGGGACAATCAGCGCAGCTAAATACTTGGATCTTTGTGAAAAGCTCTTTATCGTGAATGCCTACACCAAGCTCTTTTCCATTCCCGGAGTGAGAGTAGGTTACGCCATATCTTCACCTAAAAATATCATGGCGTTTAAAGCTCTTTTACCTGAATGGAACATGTCAGTGTTTGCAATGGCTGCAGGAGAAGTCTGCGCAGATATCGTCGCCACAACTGACTTTGTAGAACGCTCAAAAGACTTCATCGCAAGCCAAAGAAGCATCATGGAAAGCAACTTTGCCTCCACCGACTTAAAGGTCTTTTCATCAGACACAAATTTCATCCTTGTTAATAGCCCCAAAAGGCTGTATGATTTCTTCTTGGAAAAGGGAATTCTTATTAGGGATTGCGGGAACTTTGAGGGCCTGGGATCAGGCTACTACAGGTTCGCCGTAAGGGACCGGGAGTCTTACGAAAGGATGAAACAATGCTTTTGTTTTTTGACATAGACGGAACAATCTGGGATTACAGAAATTTTATCCCGGACAGCACCAGGAAAGCTATCAAGCTTGCTCAGGAAAAGGGCCATAAGTGCTTTATCAACACAGGACGCTCCAGAGCCTTTGTTTACAATAAGGATCTTCTGGGAATTGGCTTTGATGGAATTGTTTCTGCCTGTGGATGCATGATCGAATATAAGGGAGAAACCCTTTTTAACAGGCTTATCAGTAAAGAAGACTGCATCAGAACAGTGGAGACTACAAAGCGCCACGGCTTTAGGAATATTCTGGAAGGTCCGGAATACCTTTACATGGACAGGCGTGACTTTGAGGGCGACATGTACGGCGAGAAGGTCATGAGAGAGATGGGAGATAAACTCCTGCCTATAACTGAGAGTTGGGGCAACTGGACCATTAATAAGCTTTCCTGTGAGTGTGGAACTCCCACCAGGGATCAGTGTTTTGATGAATTGTCAGACCTTTACGACTACATGCTCCACAGCGAGAATATAGTTGAAATGGTTCCAAAGGGCTTTAACAAGGGCAGCGGAATCCTTGAGGTTTGTGAACTTCTCCATGAAGATATCTCAAATACCATGGCCTTTGGAGACAGCATCAACGATAAGGAAATGCTTGAGACTGCCGCAATTTCTGTCGCAATGGGGAACGGCACTGACGTGGTAAAAGAACTTTCGGACCACGTGACAACACCTCTTTTGGAAGATGGCATCTGGAATGCCATGAAGGAGTATGACCTTATCTGAAAAGAAACCTTTAACAAATTGGGTTCTTTACTTGAAATGGCAGATGGTTCAAGTTTATAATCTGTGTTATAATCTACAAAGTAATTATTCGCATGTGGGGAGATCAAAATGGCATCCAAGACAGATACCGAAGTCATCATCGGTGGCAAAGTTTTTACACTTAGTGGTTATGAGAGTGAGGAGTACCTTCAGAAGGTGGCTTCTTATATCAACAACAAGATTGCTGAATACAACAAGATAGATGGCTTTAAGAGACAGCCTATCGATACTCAGAATGTACTTCTTCAGCTCAATATCGCTGACGACTACTTTAAGTCCAAGAAGCAGATAGAGCTTATGGAGGAGCAGCTTTCTGAGAAGGAGAAGGAGCTGTACGATCTTAAGCATGAGCTTATAGCAACCCAGATCAAGCTTGAGAATACTGAGAAGAACGGCAAGAGCCTTCAGACCAAGCTGGACGAGTCTTCCAAGAAGATAATACAGCTTGAGACTCAGGTAAAGGGTGGCAAAAAGTAATTTTGAATTCAAAGGGCTGTCTGAGCAAGACGGCCTTTCTTTATATTGGTAGGACTATGAAGAAGGTAGAGCTTTTATCACCGGCAGGTGGTTATGAAACAATGGTGGGGGCATTCAATGCAGGTGCCGACGCTGTATATCTTGGGGGATCTAAATTTGGCGCAAGAGCCTATGCTGATAACTTCGACAGGGATCAGGTTCTTGACGCTATTTCTTATGCACATCTCCATGGGAAAAGAATATATATGACCGTGAACACCCTTGTTAAAGAGGGTGAGTTTGGCCAGCTCTACGACTTTATGCTGCCTTATGCAGAGAAGAACCTGGACGGAGTCATTGTTCAGGACTATGGCGTAATGCGTCTTATAGGAAAAGAGTTCCCGGCCATTGAACTTCATGCCAGCACCCAGCAGACAGTTACCGGAGTATATGGGGCTAAGCTATTAAAAGACCTGGGATGCTGCAGAGTGGTCCCTGCCAGGGAGCTGTCCCTTCAGGAGATGAGCGCCATCAGAAATGAGGCTGGAGTTGAGGTTGAGGCCTTTATTCACGGAGCTATGTGCTACTGTTATTCCGGAATATGTCTTTTCAGCAGTATCGTAGGTGGCCGGAGCGGAAACCGTGGAAGGTGCGCACAGCCCTGCAGACTACCTTACAGAATGTCTGAGAGGGACAGAGAGCAGTACCCGCTGAGTCTTAAGGATATGAGCACTATCGGGATAATTCCTGAGCTGATCGAGGCAGGAATTGATTCATTCAAGATAGAGGGAAGAATGAAGAAACCTGAGTATTCTGCAGGTGTAACAGCCCTTTATCGCAAATACATTGACAGATATTATGCTGACCCCAATGCTCCTTTTGAGGTGTCAAAAGAGGATATGGAGACCTTGAAGTCTCTCTACCAGAGGACCGGAATCAGTGAGGGCTACTATCACAGGCACAATGATAAGTCCATGGTGACTGTATCTTCGCCTGCTTATAATGCAACTTCTGAGGAAATCCTTGCGGATGTTCATAAGAAGTACCTGACTTCTGAGCTTAAGCTAAAGTGTGATCTGTACTGCGAGCTGAAGGTTGGAACTCCTGCAAGGCTTACAATGACTGCCTATAAGGGAGATGAGGTTTTCTACGCTGAGGAGTACGGGAACGCAGTTCAGGCTGCATCAAAGCGCCCCATGGAAGAGGCTGATATCAGAAAGCAGCTTGGCAAACTTGGTGGAACGCCCTTTGAGGCCGGAAACATTGATATAACCATTGATGACAACGGCGCAGAAACCGGAATTTTTATGGCTGTCAGTGAACTGAATGAACTTCGCAGGCGTCTGGTGACCGAGGTATTGATGCAGATCGAGGAAAGAGCTTTGGATTCTTCAAGGACATCTGAGGCTAGTGATGAGGCTGATGGTGCTGGACTTGGCGACGCAAATTCTGAAGGCAGAAGTTCTGTAGCGCATTTCGCAGATTATGGATTGTACAGTTCTCCAATACAGGCCGGTAAAGGCATTCACGTTCTGGTGAATACTAGAGAGCAGCTTGAGGCGGTGCTAAATGAGTTAGATAATAACACTTCTTTAGGGAAAGACGGTGTTGGCGCAGCAACCTCTGGAATCCAGCGCATTTATGTGGATAGCAATCTGTTTCTTTCGCTTGAGACCTCATTAGTTGTTGAGAAAGCCAAGAAACTAGAATTGTTTATATCCCTTCCCTATGTGACTCGTGAAGAAGAGTGGGATGGCACGAGGGAGATTGATCGTGTCTTGGAGAAAATGAGTCAGGTCAATGAGGCGAACACTATTGAATTCACGTTCGCAGGCCTACTTGTCCGCAACCTTGAGCAGCTTGGCTACCTTCGTGAGATTGGCTACAGTGGCAAAGTGATTTTGGATTACAGCATGTACGTATGGAACAGGGAAGCAGGACTTGAGCTTCTGGATAGCAATGGCAAGGACTTCATGATCAGCGAATTTACTGTTCCCTACGAGCTTAGTTTTGCTGAAATGAAGGATATGACAAAAGCGCTAAAGAATACAGTGGATATTCCTATAAGTTACAACATTTATGGCCACTTACCCATGATGATAAGCGCTGGCTGTATTAAAAAGACCACTGATAAGTGCTCAGGAAAACTCCATGAGCTCCACAGCGAGCAGCTGAACATCATCGACAGGATGAACAACACTCTTCCTGTGACTTGCAACTGCAGAAACTGCTACAATGTGATCTGGAACGCACATCCTACTTCATTACATAAGAGGCTGGATAAAGTTCTTT
>CAMVRW010000178.1 GCA_947169985.1 uncultured Butyrivibrio sp.
AGCGAATGAACAAAGCTATGGCGATGGACATTCAGAAAAACATGATGAGAAGACTTGGCGCTGAGATCGATTTTGTTGTCAGATACTGCGACGAGGCAACCGGAACTGTTTACGGCGATAGACTTTCAGCACTTTCGATGAGGGGAGTAAGGAACTACACCTCGATCAATGGAAGAAAGCCAAATATTATTCCTGGAATGATCGTTCAGGCAAAGATCATAGCTGTAGCAAGAGAGTATATCACAGTTGATGCAGCCGGAGCAGAGATCAGAATTCCGATTGAGGAAATCTCATGGCTTTATATGGCAGATGCCAGGGAGTTTGATGGAATCAAGACATCGGAGTGCTACAGAGTTGGAAGCAGGGTGAATGTAAAGATCCTCTCAGCTGAGCCAAAGAGAGTAAAGGTATTTAACTCATCTTACACACTTATCGAGGCAACAGGTTCAATCAAGCAGGCTAAGGCTAACCCAAGACTTAAGTATTTTGCTGAGTTCAATCCCGGAGATTTCTATGCAGGAATAATCACTGGAATAACTGAAGCCGGGGTATTCGTTAATCTTGACAACAAGATGGATTGTGTATGCAAACACCCTACATCGGGCAGAAGAATGCCGATCATGGGTGAGCAGGTAGTAGTAAGAATAAATTCCAAGGATGAAGATAAGAAATTCATCTATGGAAGCTTGAAATAAAAAATAAGCTGCTCTTCTAATAGGAGGGCAGCGAATTTGCGAAAGAAGGAGCATTTAACCAATGAGAAAAAACAAATTCAAGCTGATCATCTCCATATTGGTGGCGGTTCTCATTATCCTTGCCGGATGCATCGCGATCATCTATGTCGGAAAAAAGACACTTGATGAAAAGACTGCACAGATCAATGAACTCCAGTATGAGATCGATTCAAACAAACAGGTCGTTTATGTAGCCAAAAAGGATATTTCCGCTGGTGAGACTCTTGTGGTTGACGAAAATATCATGAAGCAGGAGATCTATACAGGACTTGAAACAGATTATTACCTTCCTGATGAGAGCGTTGGCGGAGTAGCAGTACTAGATATCAGAGCGCTTGAACCTATCATGTCCGATATGGTGACAACTCTTCAGGTTCAGCAGGACACAAGAGAGTATGAGATTGCAGTAGCAAACCTTATGACAGACCAGGAGGAATATGACTACGTTGATGTTCGCGTCATGTTCCCTACAGGAGAAGACTATACAGTTCTTTCTAAGAAACCTGTTCACAACCTCATCCGTGATAACTGCGTTTTCTATTCATATCTTACCGAAGATGAGATCTTAAGAATGGCATCAGCAACAATCGATGCATATACGGTTACCGGAACTTACATCTATACAACACGTTATGTAGAGCCTAACCTCCAGGAGGAATCAGTTCCAAATTATGTAGTAAGGCCCGAAGTAATAGATCTTATCAATTCAGATCCTAACATTCTCTCAATCGCAAAAGAAACCCTTAATCTTGAAGCAAGAATAAATCTTGAGCAGAGGCTTATCGGACTCTCAGAAGATACTCTTAAGGCTGTATCAGAGGGACATGGAATCGCAGATACAGCAAAGAGAAGCGCCCAGCTTGGCGTTCAGTACTCGGCAAACTCAGAAGACAGTGCAGAAATCACAGATGAAGCAGCAACAGAAAACACAGAGGCAGCTACAGAAGGTTCCTCAGAAGAGACAACTACACCATAACTGAGGAGGTTACAAATGGCTAAAACAATCGCTTTTCGTGGCAAAGAAAAAGGAGATTTTCCTTATTATATAGCAAAGTCTCTTGCCAGCAATAAATTCAAGGTGGCAGTTATCGACAACAGCTACGCTAAAGACCTATATGAATCTGTGCATCAGTATAAGGATGATGAACAGTCAGTAGAAAAAGAAAACATCGTTTACATAAGAGACGCAGAGGTTACAGAAGATTTTAAAGACAAGTTTGATTATGTCGTTTACTACATGGGCCTTAATGAGACAGAGCAAAGCGCTGAATATTCATTTATCCTTCATGATTACAGCAGGGGTGGCATCCATAGGATGCAGGAGACAGATAAAGAGCTTCTTGATAACTCCTACTTCATTATGAGAGATAAGGTTTCAAACAAGGTCACAGAAAGAGATGTGGTAAAGCTCCTTGAGATAAAAGAGGATCAGGTACTCGGGTATATTCCTCTTGATGACAAGGATGAGATCGCATACATCAACTTTTCTCACACCGGCAGGCAGCGAATCAAGGATACATCGGTTGATATGCAGCTTGCAGTAATGTCAGCACTTGCAATCGTTACCGGTGATGATATGAAGACAGTAAAAAAATACTACAGAAAGGCAAAGCGCAACAGACGCTTTTAAGGTGGATTAGATGGTTATCTTATTTAAAGGCACAGACAAAGCAAAAAACTATGCACCGCAGGCGCTCTCACTTTGCGCTGGCCTTGCAGCTACAAAATATCTTAAAAAGACGCTGGTGCTTCAGCTTACAACCAAATATCCGGTTGAAAAGTACCTGATCGGAAAAAGAGTTGGAGAGCAGTCCATCGATGATAACAAATACATCTTTGAGGATACAGGAATGGACTCTCTCACAAGAAGGGCCGGAGTAAAATCGTTTACAAACAGCCACTTTGCAAATGCGGTTGTACCGGCTGTATCAAGCGATAATCTTTTTGACATCCTTAAGGTATCTAAAAAGGTTGAAGCAGACGTTGAAAGAGAAGTTATCCAGGAGCCTGAATCTGTCGGAGCTATTATCAAATCTGCAGAGAGGATCTATGACAATGTATTTATCCTCTGCGATGGAAAAGCGGATAAGGTAGTTGAAGCAGTTCTTCCTTATGTTGATAAGACAGTTACCTGTATATCACAGGGCAAAAAGGAAGAGATCACAGCTCCGGGCACTGCAAATAGCTACTATCTTGTAACAAATTATGATTACAAGAGTCAGTTCTCAGCCCGCCACATGCAAAAGCTCTATGGTGCCAAGAAGATGTACATAATGCCATACAACGTGGACTTCAAGGATTATTACACCAATGAGAACATGATCCAGTTCATTCTTTCAAATACAGAGCCGGAAAAGAGTGACTATTCATATCACCTTATCACCGAGATGAGCAAGCTCACAAGAGTTCTCATAGGCGATGATGAAGAAGATGATGATGAGTTCAGATTCAACTCAAAGACCTTTACCAGACTCGTTCAGGAACCTAAGGTGCTTTCAGGCGGGAATGCCAGGATTGAAGTTACAGAGAAAAAATTCCTTCGCCCGTCAAAAACACTTGTACATGTAAGTGTAAATGAAGAGTTCCAAGAGGAACCCGAAAGCGAGACAGTAGAAGCACTGGATCCTAAGCAGCTTAAGAAACTTAAGGCAGAGAAGAAAAAAGAAGAAAGGCGCCTTAAGAAGGAAGAAGCCAAGAAGATAAGAGAAGAAAAGAAAGCAGAAAAAGCAAGGATCAAAGAGCAGAAAAAGTCAGGCAAGGAGATAAAGGAAGAAACTGAGGGCCATATGTTTGAAAGAGGCCTTGAAAGAAAGGAAGCCTAAGATGCAAACCCTGAATTTAGTTCTGATCTTGGTGATCGGAGCAGCACTTATCGCATTTCTGTTCTGGTACTTCACCAAGCTTTCAAAATCAGAAGAACAGCTGGATTTTGAAAATCCATACACAATAAAGCACATCACTTCTCAGGTGGCAGAAGAGTTCTCCAGTGCACTTAAAGTCAACCTTAAAGAGCAGAACCTTACAAGACGAGAGCTTGAAGCAAGGGAATCCGCCAAGCAGGAGCTTCGTATATCACTTAAGGAGTCAGCATACGGAAATCCCATAGCCAAGAAGTATATAAAGAACTTCATCAAGGATATCATCAGAGGAAAGTCCATCGGAGTCACTGAAGACACCGTAAACAACGTCATTGCATTTGATAATCCGGTAAGGCTCACAACAAGAGATAAGTTCGAGATAATGCTTTACTTCTATATGAAGGAGTACAGGAAAGATGGACTTATTCAGCTAATTGAGGACTATGAATGGTTAAGCCCCAAGATCGATAGCGATGGCGACTACACATATGAAGTCACTGATGAGGAAATTGAGGAAGCATACAAGGATTTCATTGTAACTATAGAGCATATCGACTATGAGGATAAGCTGGAGATCATCGCCCAGAGAGTATTCTCTGAATACAAGGGCTTTGGTGCAGCGGATATCCTTTTCGACAATGCAATTGATGAAATCGATGGCGGTACATCTGGTGTTCCGTTTACCGGTTATTCATCTACATCAGAAGAGCAGCCCTATTCTTATGAATCCGTATGGATCAAGGTACATGGTATCGACCTTAAGCTTTCATTCCTTAGCCTTGAGTCACACGATGAGCTCGTAAGAATCTGCTCAAATGTGTATAAGCATAATGCACCGATGGCACTTTCAAGAAGAAATCCAAAGGTTGTATCTACCATGATGGATAACTCCCGTGTGGTTGTTGCAAGGCCGCCGCTGTCTGATTCCTGGGAATTCTTTGTTCGTAAGTTTGACTCAATGCCATCCCTTGATCCAACAGTTGTACTTTCAGATGAGGGCAACATTGTTCCGATCACAATGATCAAATGGCTGATTAAAGGCTATAGCAACGTTATCATCACCGGAATGCAGGCATCTGGTAAGACAACGACACTTAAGTCCATTCTTTCATTTGTGCCTAAATCTGAGAATATCCGTATCCAGGAGCTGGCATTTGAGAGTAACCTCCGCCAGGCTTATCCGGACAGAAATATCTCAGTACTTCAGGAAACAGATAATGTTACAGCCCAGGAAGGCCTTGACCTTGAAAAGAAGATGAATGGTTCATACTTCGTATTTGCCGAGGTTGCTACCGCTGAGGGAGCTTCATGGCTTGTACAGACTGCTCAGGTAGGTAATAAGTCAACAATTGGTACTCACCATGCAAAGACCATTCGAGACCTTATCATATCAATGAGAAATAACCTTTTGGATGCTCACTCGGGAGCAGGATTCCAGTCGGAAAAAGCAGCTGAGGAAATGGTAGCAAGAGCGATCAATATTGATTTCCATATGGAATCAGTTGCTGGGCATCGTTTCTGCTCCAGAATTACAGAGATTATTCCTATTGAGGATACAAGATATCCTTCAGAACTTCCGCAGAATGAAACACTTCCAATTGACGAGAAGATGAAGCTCGATACGATGGAGAATTTCAAGAGAGGCACAGACAGGGCGGTTTATACATCAAGAGATCTCGTAGTATTCGAGAATGGCAGATATGTATTTAAGAACATGCCTTCTGAAACACTTATGGAAAAGATTAGGTTAAACCTTAAGTCTGATGACCAGAGAAAGCTCTTTGAATCAGAGTTTGATGAACTAAGAAAGTATGCATAATGGGAGAAAATAAATG
>CAMVRW010000179.1 GCA_947169985.1 uncultured Butyrivibrio sp.
CTCTCCGGCCTTCCTGTAGATGTTAGCTTTATTGGTTTTGATGAGGTAAAAAGCAGCAATCTATCACAGTACAATGTGATCATTAATGCCGGAGCTGCAGGAACTGCCTGGAGCGGCGGTGATAACTGGAATGATCTCTCTGTAGCAGAAGCCCTGACAGAATGGGTAAATGCAGGCGGATGCTTTATTGGCGTCAACGAGCCTTCTGCTGTAGAAGGCAGTGACAGCGTATTCAGGATGTCTAACGTCCTTGGAGTAGACAAGGATACCATTGCAAAGTCCTGTCATGGCAAATGGACTTTTGATCATACTGATATTCCGGGACTTGTACCATCAGGCAGCACTGTTCCTTTAAGATGCCACGTTCATCTTACAGACGGAAACGCCAAAGTCATCCTGTCAACCGATGGGCATCCTGTTATGACAGTCAACGACTTTGGAAAAGGTAAGGGAATATACCTTTCAACCTTCGAGACAGGCCCAATTAACAACAGGCTTCTGATGAATATACTGCTATGGGCTTGTGGGCTTGACCTTAAACAGGACTATCTTCCTGACAACCCTAATGTAGAGTGTGCATTTTTCCCTGAAAGCAAGACTCTGGTAGTCATCAACAATTCAGAGAAGCCACAGAGCACCTCTATACCCGCCGAAGGCGAAATGCAAAAATTCAAGGAACTGGCGCCCTATTCCACTTCCTTTTACCAAATCTGATCATCGAGGGAAACATGGCATTTATTCAGTCCTTTACTTTACAAAATTCATATACGGATAATCTTTTTTCCCCAGAAAAAGGCTACGGTTTTTTTGCCCCGGAGATGAACTCACCCGCTTTGCCTACAGCCCATGAGGAGGCCTTAAAAAGCGGCGGCTGGAACAGAAGACACTTCTATGCGCCGGTCAGCGAGCCGGATCGAGAGGTTCTTATAATCAAGGCATCTGTTCCCCGGTTTGGAACCTACAGGACCACTATAAGGCTCACAGCTCTGGAAAAAGACATCTATGATCTGACTATTTTTTCTTCCAGAAGAGCCATGATAGCAAAAAGCATAGATTTATCCTCCAAACGTGAATATACAAAGACTTTTTACACAATGGTCACACCCTTTATCCCTGCAATATCCTCCCAAAGATGTAACGACAGGGACATATTCATAAGTGTGACCGGCAAAAACCTTTGCAGTCCTGTAGGGCCAGGCTGGCGGGATCTTTCTATAAGCAACATTAAGATCGATGTAACCATAGAGGAAGAGCGGGTTCCGGTTATTTGGGTCGGTGGCGATTCAACTGTTACGGATCAGAACTCCGGAATTCCCTACTATCCCTATGGAAGCTTTTCTGGATGGGCTCAGACCCTGCCACGTTTCATTGATAACGCTGCAGTCTGCAACCTCTCCCACTCAGGCCTCACAACCAATTGTTTTAGGGATGATGGCCACTACTCCATTATTCAGGAAATGATAAGCCCCGGAGACCTCGTGATATTTCAGTTTGGTCACAACGACCAGAAACGCAGGAATCTCAAGGCTTTTGATGGATATAAAGAAAACCTGGTAAGATTTGCCAAAGAAACCATATCTACCGGTGCCCAGCCACTAATCTGTTCTCCAATCAGCCGTGTGCCTTTGGAACTGAGCAGCCGCGAAAGCGAAGCACTTTCCCTTGACAGGCAGTACTCTCTCCTTAAGGATTACGCCGATGCAGCAAAAGAGGCTGCTATAGAGGCAGGAGCTCTTTTCGTTGATCTCCATGGACTTACCTTTGAAAAGTGGCTGGAGTTCGATTGCAATGTTTCGGACTTCTTCATGTCCGGAGACGTGACCCATACAAACGAATACGGCAGTCTCCTGATATCAGACCTCTTCATGAAGGAAGTAAGAGGTTCAATAGACCTTAGAAATTCACTGCTGGGAGCCAGCGATAATGGCCTTGAAAGCTCTTTTGCCAGTCCTGATGACGACACTAAGGAGATCCCACCACAGCAGCCGGAGCCTGATTTCTTTGCTATCGATCCGCCCTACGTTGATATCGAAGGCTATGAGGACATCAATGGTCTTAAAAAAGCCTACCACTACTGCCTATTGGACCCTTGCGTAATGTATCTTCATCCGAATGAAGCCATGCCAAGGTCTCAGTTCCTTATGGTCCTGTTCAAGGCTTTCCGCCTGGCAAGCACAAGGCCCTATCTGGGCAAATACGCAGACCTTAAGGCTGATGAATGGGATTCAGGCTATGTTCAGAAGATGATTGAAGAAAACCTCATCGATCCTGACACGACTCCAGCCAAAGGAGACAAGCTCTTTTTCAGACCCGACGATGACCTGACCTACGATGAACTGGATAGTTTTCTCATTCGCTTTTTAGAGCCGGATCCGGGCAAAAGAGATATTCCGCTGCACTACTGCGTTGAAAAAGCTCAGGAACTTGGATTTGATAAAAGGCCCCAGGCCAGCATTGGTCAGATGATCACCAGGGGCGAAGCTTATATAACACTCACACGTTTTATTGATATCGCAAAAGATATCCAAACAAGGAGTATCTGTTTTGAAGCATGATTTTTTATTGGATTACAGGGCAACTGATTCGGAAGCAGAAGTTTTCTGGGATCTCCCGGAATATGCTGACAAAAACAGTATTTATACAATCCTGGTAGATGGCAAAAGGGTCGGAGAAACTCTTAAAACTCATTTTACGCTTAAAGATCTTTTGCCTGAAAGCGAGAACAAGGTGGAGATACTGTTTGAGGGCAGCAAAAGCCTTGGA
This sequence comes from uncultured Butyrivibrio sp., assembly GCA_947169985.1. Taxonomy (GTDB): domain Bacteria; phylum Bacillota; class Clostridia; order Lachnospirales; family Lachnospiraceae; genus Butyrivibrio. The sequence goes on from CAMVRW010000179.1 coordinate 2,764, forward strand.
ATTGTCACGGTCTGCACCGGACCAGTCAAGAAAAAGTTAGACGTCACAAGGCCACCCTACAACGCTGTTGGCGATGGAAAAACCCTGAATACAGCTGCTCTTCAAAAAGCTCTTGATGACTGCGGCAGGAATTCCTACGTTTATATTCCGGAAGGAACTTTCCTTACCGGTGCTCTTAATATGCATTCCGGAACAGAGCTCTTTGTATCGGAAAAAGCTCTTTTACAGGGGACTACCGATCCAATGGATTATCTTCCATTGATAAAAAGCCGTTTTGAAGGCTATGAACGTGAATGCTACAGAAGCCTTATAAACCTGGGCGAAATGGATCACAATGCCGGATACAACTGTGAGGATGTTGTTATTCGCGGCGGCGGAAGCATCATGGGCGGCGGCTGGGAACTGGCCAAGGCCATGGCAAAAACCGAAGCCGAAAAGCTAAAGGATTTCATTGCCTCTCTCGGAGACCGGATCAAAGAGTATGAAAAGCCCGAAACCATAGCTCACAGGGTTCGTGGAAGGCTCATAAATATGAGTAATTGCAGGAATATCTGGATCCATGATCTGACACTGGGCTTTGGTCCATCCTGGAATCTGCATTTCGTCTACTCAGACAACGTGGTGACTGACCACTGCACCATCAAATCCCAGGGCGTATGGAATGGGGACGGATGGGATCCTGATTCTTCAACCAATTCCACGATCTACGCCTGTGATTTTTATACTGAGGACGACTCCGTAGCCATCAAATCCGGTAAAAATCCGGAAGGAAACATAATAAACAGGCCAACAAAGCACATCCGGGTTTTTGACTGTATCTGTCACTTCGGCCACGGCCTTTGCATAGGAAGCGAGATGTCAGGAGGCGTAGAGGACGTCAGGCTCTGGGACTGCGACATGGGACCCACCTGGTCAGGAATTGAGATAAAAGCCACCCAAAAGCGTGGCGGATATGTAAGAGACGTCACAGTCCGGGACATAACAGCCTCCCACGTAATGATCCATTCTGTGGGCTTTAATGACGACGGCGAAGGATACAAAACTCCTCCCGTTATCGAAGACTGCCACTTTGAGAGGATGCATCTTTTAGGCCGTTTCCTTGACAATAACGCAGGGAAAAACGAATGGCACAACTGCCCTTCCATCCTTCTTTGCGGCTTTGAAGAGGAAGGTCATGAACTAAGGAATATTAGCTTCAAAGATATCGAAATGGAAAATCCTGCAGAAGATACAGACAGCATTCACATGGAAAATTGTGAGGATATTTCTTTTACCAATATGAAAAGCATTAAAAATAACACCAGTTATTAGGAGGGTCAGCATATGGAACGATATGCATGGAAAGGCAAAGTCCTTAAAGGAAAAAAAGCGGAATACATCAAAAGACATAACGAGATATGGCCGGAAATGGTTGAAGTCTTAAAGGCAGCCGGAATCTGTAACTACAGCATATTCTTCTATGATGCTCCTGATGAGGAATTTGACGGAGATGTTTTTGGGTACTATGAGTGCGAAAAAGGTATTGAATATGCCGGAAAACACCAGGCCGAAAGCGAAGTTGTAGCCCGTTGGGACGAGTCAATGAAGGGCATACTTGTCCTCGAAAAAGACGAAAAAACCGGTGCTCAAAAGCAGATGGCCCAGGTGTTCCGACTGGATTAATTGCCAAAAACCACTCAATTATAGAACTTATTCTTTAGCCATGTACAAGCAAGGTCAATCCATACCTCGCATGAAGGAACAATTTCTTTTCCCTCGGGGCCTTCTGTCAGATGGTTTGAAAGTGCAAGTCCGTGGCTTCCTTCACAGAAAATATGGAGCTCCGTGTTGATATTCTGCTTTTTAAGCGCCATGGCGAAAAGAAGGGAATTCTCCACAGGTACAGCTCCATCCGTATATGTTGCCCAGATGAAGGTCTCGGGAACATTCTCGTTTACTGCAGTTTCAAGGGACATTTTTCCATTGAGTTCACTAATCCTATCACCCAAGAGCTTTTCAAAAGAGCCCTTGTGGGCATATTCTCCCGAAGTAATAACAGGATAGCTGAGTAAAAGGCCGTTAGGCCTAAGCACCTCTTTACATGAAGCGCTCTTATCTCCCATCATTTTTTCAGCCAGGAAATCCTCATGCCAAAAACATGCAAAACTAGCCGCAAGATGGCCTCCGGCTGAAGATCCCTGAACAATGATCGCATCCCGGTCAATCCACCACTCATCAGCATGCTCTCTTACTATCAGAACTGACCTGGCAAGTTCTAGTAGCGCAGTAGGATACTTTGCCGGAGCACATGAGTATCTCAAAACCGCTGCATGAAAGCCCTTTGCCAAAAAGGAAAGAGCTATAGGCTCAGCCTCCCTGTCGGAAGTATACTCATATCCTCCACCGGGGCATACAATAACCATCGGTCTTTTCTTTATCTTAAGCTTCGGAGATGCAGTCTCCTGTATATATACAGTAAGCTTGCTTCCTTCAAGTGAACCGTCTTCTTTTAATTCAAATTCCTTGTAAATCATCGATTTAATTCCTTTACCATATAAATATCGTCAGCGTATGTCCCATCCTGGTATTTGTTGGCGTTTGGAATTCTGCCACATTCTTTAAACCCAAGACTCTCATAGAGGTGATAAGCTCTGTCATTTCCACCAACTACT
>CAMVRW010000180.1 GCA_947169985.1 uncultured Butyrivibrio sp.
AGATGACTTTGGAGAGCCGACTTCAGAGCTTCTTCCTGCCTGGGAAAAGAGAACAGAAAGCCAGGATAAGCTACTGCAGTTTGATACGGAAGTTAAGATGGTAGATGATCCCAATATGGAGATCTATAAAGTAATCGATAAGTTTATGGACAGCAGAGTATCTGAATAAAAAATACAAATAGTTATAATTTACAAAATCGCCACCTGAAATTATGCACATTTCACAAAGAATATCAAAAAATCAGGAAACGTTTTATAACATGTTGCGTTTTGCGTCTTAAAAGTCTATTATAGATTCATGGATAGATTTTTAATTATGAACCTTAGAGATGAGAGCAAAGGGTAAGAAAGAGGGAGGACCTCTTCTTATTTCTTGCGCTCATTTTTTTATGCCATATTTTTGAGAGACTTACATGGATAACAGAGAATTTATATCAAGGATAGAACAAACACCAATAATAGCGGCGGTTAAGGACCATGAGGGACTTGTAACAGCACTCAGAGAGGATGTAGAGATCATCTTCGTGTTATACGGAGATGTCTGTACAATTTCAGAGATAGTTGACGAGATCAAAGCCGCAGGCAAAGTGGCAATGGTCCACATAGATCTGATAACAGGACTTAATAATTCAAGAGATGTTTGCGTAGACTTCATCAAAAACAACACGCAGGCAGATGGGATCATCACTACCAAGAGCAATCTCATTCCCCATGCCAAGGAACTGGGACTTAGCACAGTCCTGAGATATTTTATTCTAGACAGCATGGCACTTACAAATATTGAGAAACAGTCAAGGACATCAGGCGTTAAGCCGGATTGTATCGAGTTTCTTCCCGGAATTGTTACACCCAAGATGATCAGGAAGATCAACAAGGTCAGCAGAGTTCCGATTATAGCCGGGGGACTTATTTCTGATAAGGAAGATGTTATGAACGCCCTTGATGCAGGGGCAATTGCCATTTCTTCTACCAATGAAGAAGTGTGGGGACTATAAATACCATTTAGACATAATGATTTAAACAAAGGAGTATAGGTATGGCGAAATATGTAATGGCACTGGATTCAGGCACAACAAGCAACAGGTGCATACTTTTTAACGAAAAGGGAGAGATGCTCAGCATCGCTCAGAAGGAGTTCACACAGTTTTTTCCTCAGCCGGGATGGGTTGAGCATGATGCGAGCGAAATCTGGCAGACTCAGCTGTCTGTAGCCCGCGAGGCTATGGCCAAAGTGGATGCAAAGAGTGAAGACATTGCGGCTATTGGAATTACCAATCAGCGTGAGACTGTTATTATGTGGGACAGAAAGACAGGCCAGCCGATTTCACATGCAATCGTATGGCAGTGCCGCAGAACTTCTGATTTTGCAGAGAAGATGAAAAAAGAGACTCCCGGAATTGTAGAGCTTTTCCAGCAAAAAACAGGCCTTAAATTTGATCCTTATTTCTCCGGAACCAAGATCAGATGGATACTTGATAATGTAGAGGGAGCCAGAGAAAAGGCAGAAAATGGAGAGCTGTGCTTTGGAACAGTTGATTCATGGCTTATTTACAAGCTGACTAAGGGCAAGGTTCATGTTACTGATTATTCCAATGCTTCGAGAACTCTTTTGTTCAATATCAATACCCTTGAGTGGGATAAGGAATTGTGTGATCTTTTGGATATTCCAATGAGTATTCTTCCTGAAGTTAAGCCTTCAAGCGGTGTTTATGGTGAGACAGATCCGGAGTTCTTTGGGGGACCTATCAAGATCGCAGGTGCTGCGGGAGATCAGCAGGCGGCTCTTTTTGGACAGACCTGTTTTAATGAGGGTGATGCCAAGAATACCTATGGAACAGGCTGTTTCATGCTGATGAATACAGGCGATAAGCCAATTTATTCCAAGAATGACCTTCTTACAACAATCGCATGGGGAATTGAAGGTAAGGTTACATATGCTCTTGAAGGCTCAGTATATGTGGCAGGAGCGGCAATTCAGTGGCTCAGAGATGAACTGAGGGTTATAGATTCAGCTCCGGACTCAGAGTATTTTGCAACAAGAGTTAATGATACAAACGGCTGCTACGTGGTTCCGGCATTTACAGGACTTGGCGCTCCATATTGGGATCCATATGCAAGAGGAGCAATTGTTGGCCTTACACGCGGCGTCAACAAATACCACATAATAAGAGCTACGCTGGAGTCTCTGGCGTTCCAGACCTATGATGTTCTTCATGCTATGGAGCTCGATACAGGTAAGAAGATCACTTCACTTCGAGTAGATGGCGGAGCTTCCAGGAACAACTTCCTGATGCAGTTCCAGTCAGACATCATAAATACTAATGTTATCAGACCAAGCTGTGTTGAAACTACCGCTCTTGGTGCAGCCTATCTTGCCGGCTATGCGGTTGGCTTTTGGAAGGACATGGATGATGTATGCAGCAACTGGTCAATAGAGAAAACTTTTGCTTCTCAGATGTCTTCTGAGGAGAGAGAAAAAGAGCTTAAGGGATGGCAACAGGCTGTAGCATCAACCAGAGGATGGGCAAAAGAAGTCTGAGCTGTGATATAAAGATCAGTTTATATAATTGAAAGTTATAGCAAAAAGATAAGTATTAGGGAAAAGAGGAGATTATTATGTTTGACGTAATTGTAATTGGTGCCGGCGTTTCCGGATGTGCGATTGCAAGACAGCTTTCACGTTATAAGGCCAGCGTATGTGTTCTTGAAAAGTGTGAAGATGTATGCGAAGGAACATCAAAGGCAAATTCAGCCATTGTTCATGCGGGCTTTGACGCTGAGGTTGGCTCGCTTATGGCTAAACTTAATGTTCGCGGAAATGAGATGATGGATGACCTTGCAAGAGATCTTGATATCCCGTTTAAGAGAAACGGATCGATGGTTGTCTGCATCCACAAGGAAGAACTTGATGGCCTTAAGACTCTATACGACAGAGGAGTTAAAAATGGTGTTAAAGGTCTTAAGATATTAAGTAGAGAAGAGGCGCTTGAGATGGAGCCAAATCTTTCCGAGAATGTTGAAGGAGCTCTTTTTGCTCCTACAGGCGGAATCATCTGCCCATTTGAACTGACTATCGCTATGGCAGAAAATGCCAATGTCAACGGAGTGGATTTCAGATTTAACACAAGAGTTGAAGATATCAAAAAGGGCGAGGATGGCTTCTGGCACCTTAGGACCAATAATGGAGAATATGTGTCTAAATATGTTGTAAATGCAGCCGGTGTATATGCTGACAAGATCCACAACATGGTAAGTGCAGACAAGATGCATATTATAGAAAGACGCGGAGATTATTGCCTCCTTGATAAGCAGGTTGGAGGATATGTGTCACACACTATTTTCCCTCAGCCGACTAAATATGGTAAGGGAGTACTTGTTACACCAACTGTACATGGAAATCTTCTCGTTGGACCTACAGCAATTGATATAGAGAATAAAGAGGGAACAGCTACAACAGCAGAAGGAATCGATGCTCTTACAGCCAAGGCGTCTGAGAACGTGAGAAACCTTCCTATGCGTAACGTAATTACCTCTTTTGCGGGATTACGTGCACATCTTGAAAAACATGAGTTTGTAATTGAGGAAGTTAAGGATGCACCTTGCTTTATAGATGTTGCGGGAATTGAATCCCCCGGCCTTTCTGCATCACCTGCTATCGGTGAGATGGTTGGCAATATGCTCCGTGACAAGATGAACCTTACAGAAAAAGACAACTGGATTGGAACCAGAAAGGGCATTACAAGGACAGAAGGACTGTCTATTGAAGAGATGAATGCTCTTATCAAAGAAAATCCTGCATATGGAACTATCGTCTGCAGATGTGAATCAATCACAGAAGGTGAAATCTTGGATGCCATTCACAGACCTTTGGGGGCAAGGTCGCTTGATGGAGTCAAGCGAAGAACCAGAGCCGGAATGGGCAGATGTCAGGCAGGCTTCTGCTCACCAAGGACAATGGAGATATTAAACAGAGAGCTTGGGCTTTCTTATGAGGAAATAACAAAGAGTGGCGGTAAGTCAAATATCGTCATCGAGAGAACTAAAGGGGAGGTATAAGGATCATGAAGACATACGATATAGTTATAGTTGGTGGTGGTCCTGCAGGCCTTGCGGCAGCAGTTGCCGCAAAGGAGGCTGGAAATGACAGCATCCTTATCCTTGAAAGAGACCATGAACTTGGAGGTATTCTTAATCAGTGTATTCACAATGGATTTGGCCTTCATACTTTTAAGGAGGAGCTCACAGGTCCGGAGTATGCTTACAGATTTATTAAACAGGTTGTGGATCTGGGAATAGAGTATAAGCTTAATACAATGGTCATGGATATTGCAGAAGATAAGACTGTGACAGCCATGAACAGAGAAGACGGAATGTTCCAGATCCCTGCAAAGGCAGTTATCCTTGCTATGGGCTGCAGAGAAAGGCCTCGTGGAGCCCTTAATATTCCGGGCTACAGACCGGCCGGCATTTTCTCGGCAGGAACAGCCCAGAGACTTGTAAACATCGAAGGCTATATGCCGGGAAGAGAAGTTGTTATCCTGGGTTCAGGTGACATAGGTCTTATCATGGCCCGCAGAATGACCCTTGAGGGAGCCAAGGTCAAGGTCGTAGCAGAGCTTATGCCATACTCTGGTGGACTTAAGAGAAATATCGTTCAGTGTCTTGATGACTACGGAATTCCTCTCAAGCTTTCACATACAGTAGTTGATATTGAGGGAAAAGAGCATGTGACAGCAGTTACTATTGCTGAGGTTGGCCCTGACAGAAAGCCTATCCCCGGAACAGAAGAAAGATATACTTGTGATACACTCCTTCTTTCCTGCGGACTTATTCCTGAGAATGAGCTTTCAAGGGCAGCAGGAGTTGAGATGAGTCCTATAACTTCAGGCCCTGTAGTTAACGAGTCCCTTGAGACTAATATTCCCGGAGTATTTGCCTGCGGAAATGTTCTTCACGTTCATGATCTTGTTGACTATGTTTCTGAGGAAGCAAAGAGAGCAGGCCAGAATGCGGTTAAGTATATCGCTGATGGCTGCAAGGACGATAAGGGAGCTCCAGTCATAGAAGTTACTGCAACACAGGGCGCCAGATACACGGCTCCAAGTTCTATAAACGTAGATAGAATGGACGATCTTCTGACAGTCAGGTTCCGTGTCGGTGATGTTTACAAGAATTCTTTTGTAAGCGTCTATTTCGATGATGAAAGAGTAATGCATAATCAGAAGAGAATCCTTGCTCCCGGTGAGATGGAGCAGATCATTCTGAGAAAGAGTCAGTTGCAGGAACATAAGGAAATTAAGAAGATTACCATCAAAATTGAACAGGAATGATGTTAATGATCATAAGGAGACAGATATGGAGAAGAGAGAACTC
>CAMVRW010000181.1 GCA_947169985.1 uncultured Butyrivibrio sp.
GTAATAACACCTTCGCCATAAAAATCTCCTCTCTGCCTCATCCGGCAATCACCTTTTTCAGAACAGGCTTAGCTGTTCGTAATCACTACTCCTATCAAGCTCCGGCATTGGTTCACGAAGCATTTCCATTGCAGCTGTGGAATCCTTCAAATAATCCCTGACATTTACCCTATCGATCATGATGGGCATCCTATCGTGGACCGGCTTCATTGATGCATTCGCCGCAGTTGTCAGTATCACAAAAGAGTCTCTGTTCTCACTCAGATCATAGAATCCAGCGAGATAAATAGGCTTTTCATCAGCTCTTTTAAACATGAACTTCGTCTTGTCACGATCCCATTCGTAAAAACCCGCAGCCGGCAGAATACATCGTCTATTCCGGATACTATCGGAAAACATTGATTTTTCTACCACTGATTCAGCCCTGGCATTTATGATGAGCTTTTTATCCCTAGATACTATGCCCCAGAACAGTTCTGACAGTGCAATATTTTCGTCCGTGCGCTTATCCCAGATAATCCCCGGAGTCACCATCCCAGGAGTGATATCCCCTGCACGAGTAGCAAGTGCTCCCCTGGTAAGATGAAGGTCATCCTCTACTTCATATGCAGTTTTGTCGCTGTAATAATATCTCCCGCACATCAAAATGCTCTCACATATCCGATCTCTGTATAAACCATGCCATGTTTTCCCTGCTCGGATTTCATCAGGGATATCCCATTTACTCGCATTTTTTCAGAGGTGTTCTCATCAGAAAACATCGGGACATCCTTAGCTCCGCTGGCTCTTCTGACAAGAGTTATATGGGACATAAATTTCTTTTTATCAAAATCGATGTCATTGTCTGAAAGAGCGCGTCTAAGCCGCTTCACGTAATCATTAAGGCCTGGATTGTCTTCCACGTTGGCAAATACCATGTCCTTGAAACGCCTCATTCCTGATACCTTTATGGTAAAAGACCTAAGGGGCACATCACGCATTATTTCCTCGATCTTTTCAGGCTCGTCGCTCTCGCCTATGAACACCAGGGTCATGTGAAGATTCTCTTCGCGGGTAAAATTTCCGTTAACTCCGAATCTCATAAGGTCATCCTGCATCTCAATAAGAGCATCTGTCATATTCTCATCAAAGTTAATCGCTATAAACAGGCGCATGATGAACCTCCTTATCCGCCACTGCCGTCAAGCGGCTTTCCTATTCACAAAGACCTTCAATGAATCTGCCAAATGCTGGTGATGAACATGTGTCGCATCAAACTTCACAGATGAAAAAGCCATCTGCATTATCGGGCCTGTTGCAAAGGCGCAGATCAGAGTGCCGATACCTACCGGTCCCCCAAGGAGCCATCCGATAAAGGTTGCAAGGCTTAGAAGCGCAATGCTCACTGCTCCTATCGGGATCTTATTCGCCCTCTTGGCAAGCGCTACAAGCAGCGTGTCTCTGGGTCCACATCCAAGAGAAGCACTCATATAGGTATACCGGGTGTATGCCATGATCACCAGCCCGATGAGCATGACTACAACGCCCTTTGGTACCGAATCGCATTGGGGAACAACGTTTATCTTGTTAAAAAAGTCTACGGCTTTTCCCACTACAAAGGCATCAATAAACATTGCTATTCCAATCGGCTCTTTTAAAGCAATATCCACACCCAGGATTGCATATGAAATAGCAACCGAAGCTGTTCCATAAAGGATTCCCAGCGTTTTTGACAGGCCAAGATTTAATACATCCCATGGTCCTGCTCCGATATTAGCCTGTATTGTCAGATATACTCCAAATCCGTTTACGAACAAGCTGACAGCAGCCAATAACATGTTTGTGACTATCGCCCTGGTTGTCCGGTTTTCTTTTAATCTACTATTATTCAACATTTCTATAACACACTTCCAATTATGCACAAATCTGTGCTACTAAAACTTTCGCCCCCTCAACTTGAATATCGAGAAGCAAACCAGTATCCGCACAGTCTTTCAGATATTGAGCGAAATCCTCTTTTGACACATCTTCAGGACCGCCCTCGCCGCCAACCATCTGAAATACTGTTTGATCAGTAATGATGAATGACGCTTCATCTATATCATTCGTTGCTACGGGATCCTGAGCTTTGTCATTTCTGAAATTGGTAACACCCTTTACAGTAAGACTATCATCTTCAATGTATGCCTCGTAGATGATTGCCTGAAGGACACCATATTCGTCCGGTTCTCCTGCACTTTCCTTATCTGAAGCTCTTAAATATCCACTCACCCAATATGAGCCTTCATCATTTAAGGCTTCCGTAAAATGCGTTTCTGTGGTATCAGTTTCAGGTAAAGATTCTGATTCCGTGACAGTTTCAATGGGTTCCAAAGAAAGACCTGTTACTGCTCCAGCTTCTGGGTTTTCTGCCTTTCCACACCCTAACAGTGTGACACAAATAGATGCTGCTACTAAGAATGATATTTTTTTCATTTTTTCCTCCTCTACATCTTATATCCACACTCAGCCTTCTGGGGGCCATCAACACCAGATTCGTAATGGGCTCTAAACTCCATGTTGATTTCACGGATTTCCTTAAGCCCATCGATATACGGCTGATACATCTCAATCAGGCCAGAACTGCATCCATCGCAGCTGCCATTGATATTGCCGATTGACTCAGCAACTATGCGTTCTCTCTCTTCTCTAGTTGTGTCTTTTATCAGAATTGAACTCATTCATCATCACCTCTTTTTATTCTGCCTGCTGGCAAATCCTGCTCTGCTATCGGGACCGGTGCCCATAAAGCAGCCTCTTTATCTGAGAATCTGTGGCCACCGGATAAAGCTCTTTTACATGATTCGCTATAGCTATCCCTGATTCTTCAGGCTTTTCGCTGTATCTGGAAGTGACATATTCATAGCCCCAGATTGCTTCAGGTTTTGAATAAACGGCTATCGGCCATCCGTAGAACTCGCCTTTTTTATTCTTCCTCTGCCTGAAATCCCGGACGCACAGATACGTCTTCATTTGAAGATCCGTAATGGTCCCCTCAAATCCCTTTTCGCCGCCTTTTCCAAACCCGGCTCTTGCCTTGATCTCATTGGAATATAATTCATTCTCCGACTCGAAAAGATCCATTATCTTTTTCTGCCGTCTTGAAGCTTTCTCGTCATCCCAGAGCGCATCAAAATCATAACCATCACGGCGGAAATTGGCCACATAGGGAAGCCACTCCTTTGAAATAAAACCAGCCTTCTTTTCAAAGAACTTGCCGTAGGCAACCTCACCGCTCCGGGCTATGATCTCACGCCATTCCCATGGATCCACTTCAGGATCGCCGCACCACCAATACTCCGGTACTGTCCGCTCCTCAAGAGAAAATCCAGGAATGTCATTCTTGAATAATGGTAAAAAACCTATCTCGTTTATGTACTCTATTGCTTCCTGTACAGTATGGATGCATTCAGGATCGTTCCACTCCACACCATACATTATCCATGTCCCGTTCTCGTTTCCCATATATCAGATTGCCTCATTTTTATTCAAACCAGTTCTTTACAGTTGCAATCTCCTGAATATATCCCTCGTCATCATTTGGTGTCTCCAGGATAAATGGCAGGCCTTCAAAATCCGGGTGCTTTGCGAATTTCTTCATAGCCTCCATGCCAATAAAACCCTGCCCAAGTTTCTCATGACGATCTTTTGCTGCTCCACACACATTCTTGCTGTCATTAAAATGAACAGCCTTAAGCTTATCCAGGCCAATAACCTTGTCAAAGTGATCAAGCACGCCATCAAGATCATTCACGATATCGTAGCCTGCATCCCAGGTATGGCAAGTATCGAAGCATACTCCAATCTTATCCTTCAGGTCCACATGGTCTATGATCGCCTTAAGTTCCTCAAAGCTTCTTCCTACCTCAGAACCTTTCCCAGCCATAGTCTCAAGTAAAACTGTCGTCTGCATCTCAGGCCAAAGAGCCTTATTAAGCCCATCAGTTATCTGCTTTATCCCGACATCTGCTCCCTGTCCTGTGTGAGATCCAGGATGGAAGTTGTAATACTGTCCAGGCAATGCTTCCATCTTCTCCAGGTCCTTTTTTAGCATGTCGAGTCCGTTTGCCCTTGTCTCAGGATTGGCTGAGCACAGATTCATTGTGTAGCTTGCATGCGCCACGAGCTTACCAAATTTCTTTTCCTCAAGTACCTGCTGAAGTGCCTGAACATCTTCCGGTGTCACATCCTTTGATTTGCCTCCACGAGGGTTTCTTGTAAACCACGCAAATGTACTGCCACCAAACTCCACCATCTGATGCCCCATGGCCTCATATCCATTTGTAACCGATAAATGACATCCAATGTAAATCAATCTCTAATCCCTTTCACTGCTGAAGCTTGCTCTCAAGCCTGTTCCCGCATTTCAAACTCAGCTTTGGCCTTTTGCATCTCATTCTGCCCGAAAGCACATAGCTTTACGTCAATCTCATAATCAGGATAATCCTGAACAAACTTCTTATAGGCCCTAAAACACTGCTTAGTTGATTCAGCCACAGGATTGTCCAAATTACCACCGAATATACCTGAGCTTATCAACGGAAAAGAAATACTGTGGTATCCATTCTCCTTCAGAACAACGAGCGAGTTGTAATATGCATCAAAAAGCTCTTCGAAGGCAGTTGGCGTGACAGCAAAGTTTGGACCTACTGCGTGAATTATAGCTTTTGCATTTGTAAGTTTAAAAGCCGGTGTGATTACTGCATCTCCGTCATTTAGCGGTGTTTTATACTTGTTACATGCTTCAGTAAGTTCCTGCATTCCTGCCTTACTAAAAATCGCTCCGCATATTCCACCCCCAGCCCAAAGCCTGTTGTTGGCTGCATTTACAACAGCATCAGCTTTTTGATCCGCACATGAACCATGTATAAGCTCTATCTTACTCATCTTTCTTCCTCCTCATCCATCGTCTCAATCAAAAAACTCACCGGCCTGAATCCATCGTTACAGGAAATCATTGCAGACTTAGGATTCTTCATATCTCACTCTCCGGCGGTCAATCGCAGTCAAATATCGCCTTGCTCTCAAGTCTGGCTCCGTAAGTATCCTTCCACTTCTTATGTACTTCAGAAGCATCGAAGTTATTAAGTCCTTCCTCAGACAGATTCATCTCTATCATGATACTGTATCTGTTCTCTCTGGTGCTGTTGGACTTATGTATCACGAATGACTCCACACCTGGGATTTCCAGCGTAGCGCTAAACAACTCCTTGATCTCTGGGAATAATTTCTCCGTATCGCACCTATCTTTAAACTTAGCAATTATGTAATGCTTCATTAGTCAAATCTCCTTTGGCCACTCTGAGCCAACATCTAATCCATTCTCCGTAAGCCAGTC
>CAMVRW010000182.1 GCA_947169985.1 uncultured Butyrivibrio sp.
CAAGAGTCTCAAGATCATCCTCTCTCTGGCTTCCACCAACGATCTCACCGATTCCGGGAACAAGACAGTCAGCAGCTGCTACAGTCTTTCCATCCTCGTTGAGCTTCATGTAGAAGGCCTTTATCTCCTTTGGATAATCAGTTACGAATACAGGCTTCTTGAAGATCTCCTCTGTAAGGTATCTCTCATGCTCAGTCTGAAGATCACATCCCCAGCTTACCTTGTAATCAAACTTGTCATTATGCTTAGCTAAAAGATCTATTGCCTCAGTGTAAGTGATTCGACCAAACTCGTTGTTTACTACATTGTTAAGTCTCTCAATAAGACCCTTATCAATAAACTCGTTGAAGAATGCCATCTCCTCAGGGCAGTGCTCTAAAACATACTTGATAACGTACTTGAGCATAGCCTCTGCAGTATCGCAGTCATCCTTAAGATCTGCAAAACACATCTCAGGCTCGATCATCCAGAACTCAGCAGCATGTCTTGTGGTGTTTGAATTCTCTGCTCTGAAAGTTGGTCCAAAGGTGTAAACATTCTTGAAGGCGAATGCATAGGTCTCAACGTTGAGCTGTCCACTTACAGTAAGGTTTACAGGCTTTCCGAAGAAGTCCTTGGAGTAATCAACCTCTCCCTCCTCTGTCTTAGGAACATTGTTAAGATCCATTGTTGTAACCTGGAACATCTCACCTGCACCCTCACAGTCACTGCCTGTGATAAGTGGTGTGTGAACATATACAAAACCTCTCTCCTGGAAGAAAGAGTGGATTGCAAAAGCTGCCACTGAACGAACTCTGAATACTGCTTCAAAAGTATTTGTCCTTGCCCTTAAGTGTGGAATTGTTCTAAGGAACTCAAGGGAATGTCTCTTTGGCTGAAGAGGGAAGTCAGGAGTTGAAGTTCCTTCGATCTCTACTGTATCTGCCTGCATCTCGAAAGGCTGCTTTGCATTAGGAGTTGCAACGATTGTTCCTGTTGCGATAATAGCAGCTCCCACATTGAGCTTGCTGATATCTGCAAAATTAGGAAGTGCATCTGTATATACAACCTGCAGAGGCTTGAAATATGTACCGTCATTTAAAACGATAAAGCCTACAACCTTAGAATCACGGGAATTTCTTATCCATCCACCAACTGTGACCTTCTTCCCAACGAATTCATCCTGCTTCTCAAATAATGCTCTGATATCTGTTAACTCCATCTTTTTATCCCCTTTTCGAATATACGATATATTTACTGTGCGTCTACCACAGTATCTTTCTCTACCAGGAATTCTGCAACCTTGTCAGTAAGGATTGTCTCTCTGTAATCCTCTGTATCAAGAGTAGCCTTGAACTCCTCAAATGTGCTGTACATCTGAGAGTAGTAGCTGTCATAGTAGGTGCGGATCATGTCATCAACTTCCTCTTCAGAAGCCTCGATGCCCTCTTTATTGGCAATGGCCTGAACGATCATGCTTCTCTTTGTCTGCTGTGTAACGATGTCGCTTATGTAATCTTCTACAGTGCCGGAAATTCCGTTGCTCTGCATAAGGCTTGTGATGTATTCATCAACTGTGGTCTGTACTCCGTATGTGTAGTATAGCTGCTGAATGTAGCTCTCCACTGAAGAATTGACCATCTTGCTGTATCTGTTGTAAAGCTCCTCGGGAACCTCTTCTACAGTGGCATTGTCAACTGCAACCTCAATGGCCTGATTCATAACCTCTGCCTTGTATTCCTCTTCAGCATCTGCTTCAAGTTCTTCCTTAAGTTGAGCCTTGTACTCCTCAAGAGTCTTGGCATCCTCAAGTCCAAGGGATGCAACCCACTCATCGGAAGGCTCTTCTTCAGCCACCTGAATGCTGTTAACCTTAACTGTGAAGATGACATCTTTACCTGCCAGATCTGTTGCCTGGTAATTCTCAGGGAAAGTAAGATTTAAGTCTACTGTCTCTCCGATCTTTACTCCGATAAGTCCATCCTCAAATCCATCTATGAATGATCCTGAGCCTATAACAAGTGGATAGTTTTCTGATGTGCCACCCTCAAAAGCTTCAAGGGTATCTGCGTACTTTCCTTCGAAATTAATGTCTACTGTATCGCCGTTTTCTACCGCTCTGTCTGTAACATCCTTCATGAGAGGGTTTGAAGCATACGCACTTTTTAAGCTGCTCTCCACTGCCTCATCTGTAATCTCTGTCTTTGTAGCCTCTATAGTATTTCCTACATAATTACCAAGGGTAACCAGTTTATCAAGGTCATAATCCAAAACTGTTTTAGTAGGAAGATCCTGAGCTGCCTCCTCTGAACCTGTAGTCTCTGCAGAAGCCTCTGCAGCTGCCTCAGTAGATCCTTCAGCTGCTCCGTCGTTTGTCGCAGTGGATCCGCAAGCTGAAACACAAGCAACTGTCAGCATTAATGCCGCTGAAAGCATGAATTTCTTTTTCATAATAGTACTCCTTTAAACAATATTTTTTATACTACCACACTCTTCCTTCTTATTAAAGTATTTTATTGCCTATCAAGATAAAGAATGCTAAAATAGGAATGCACTTTTTTTGATTTGTTTTCGGGAGGTTTTAGTTTTGAACACAGGATTGATCGTACTTATTGTAGTTGCAGTGATTCTTGCTGCATTAGTTGTTGCACTGATAATACTTGGTAAAAGAGCCCAGAAGAAGCAGGAAGAGCAGCAGGTACAGCTGGATGCAATGAAGCAGACAGTGACCATGCTTATCATTGATAAGAAGAGGATGAAGCTCAAGGAAGCAGGTCTTCCCCAGGCAGTCATCGATCAGACACCTAAGCTCCTTCGTGGTTCCAAGCTTCCTATTCTTAAAGTAAGGATTGGCAACAGAGTTATGAGCCTTATCTGCGATGAGAAGATCTTTGAGCAGGTTCCAACCAAGAAAGAAGTTAAGGCTTCAGTAAGCGGTATTTATGTAACTGAAGTTAAGGGACTTCACGGAAAGGTTCAGCAGAAGGAAGAGAAGAAGGGATTCTTCAAGAATCTTGTAGCAAAGGCCCAGGAAAAGGCCGGCGCCAAGATGGTTAAATAATTTCATACAGAAAAGAAAGCGGTGGCATTAATTTGCCACCGCATTTTTTATATCTATCACTATCATGGACCTGGACACCACCTGTCCCTGAAGTTCCAGGTCATACTCCGCCACCACCTTGATCTCTTCGTCATTCCTTCCCTTGTTAAAATCAAAGCTGTGGGTGATAACCTTCATCTGCATTGACCCATACGGCGTGGAATACTCAGTGTCATAGACCAGATTCTCGCCAAATGTAAGAGTGGAGTTATTAGCACCACCTCTTATGATCTCCATCCTATTACCATCTGCATCAATGCAGACCTTGTTGTGAATCTTCATGGAACTGCCACCAAGGTCCTGATCCTCGTCATATTCAACAACCCTGCTGCCATCCTCAAGCATCTCGAAAAAGCCCTCAGCAGAAGTCTCCACCTTCTCAGTGGGCTCTCCCTCCCTGGAGTGTATGCCTGTGACATTTACTTCTACATTTCTGTTCATAAGATCACCTGCTTACTTGTTAGGGTCAATGGGTTCTGATAAAAAGAGCTCTGGAGCCAATCCACTTTTCTCGACCGCTCTGTAGCCTTCCTTTGCCTTCTCCTTATCATCATAAACTGCAAAAACTGTTGGGCCGGAGCCTGTCATAAAGGCTCTCACAGCGCCGTTGTCTTCCAATATCTTCTCTATATCCTTGATGACACTGTACCTAGATGTGGTAACATCCTCCAGTACATTGCCAATGAGATCACACATTCTCTTAAGATTGCCATCCTCAATGGCTCCCCTTATGCCATCTATATCAGGATGAACAGGAATCTCTTTACTATCAAGTTCTGTGTATACCCAGCCTGTAGAAACTGCTATGGCAGGCTTCGCAATAACCAGGTGGCACTTAGGCATTTCCTTGATGGGAGTAAGAACCTCTCCAATCCCTTCAGAAAGAGCTGTTCCACCTACGATACAATATGGAATATCTGCTCCAAGCTTTACTGCCAATTTGCAGAGCTGCTCCTTTGAAAGTCCCAGCCCCCAAAGTTCATTAAGCGCCAGATATGTAGCTGCTCCGTCTGTACTTCCACCGGCCATTCCCGCTGCCACAGGGATCCTCTTTTCAAGGGTAATGTCAGCCCCTTTTGAAACTCCATATTCCTTCTGGAGCTGATGAGCAACCTTGCAGATAAGATTGCTGTCATCTGTTGGTACACCTTCAGCCGAAGCGGAAAGACTTATATCTCCTGAATCGTTTAATCTATAGGTAAGAGTGTCATAAAGATCAACATTCTGCATTATCATGCGAACTAAATGGTAACCGTCATCTCTTTTCCCTGTCACATCAAGTCCCAGGTTAATCTTGGCATATGCCTTTCTGGTAATCTCCATACTCAAAAGCCGCTCCAGTACTTAATATTAGCCCTTTTAATCTGCTATAAATCATCATAGGACCACACTTAAACGTTTACAAGAAAAAAAATCATAAAAAAATGAAAAATTTTTATTTTTGCCCTAAAGTTTTTTGGAAATCTGCCGACAAACAGATTAGGTAAACTATAGTTTCGTTTCAAGCGCGGTATTTAGCTAACCTGTGCGGAAAAGGAGTTCTATATGGGCGTAAACGGAGTTACCGAGGTTACTAACAACATCGCAACGACCTATGCTTCTACCATTAATGCTCCTGTAGAGGACAAAAAGAAAAATGAAGAAGTAAAGGCCAAAACAGAAGCGGCTGCAGTTTACGAGAAATCAGAGGAATCGTCTTCTAATACCGCCAAGACTTCCTCAAAGGAAACCGACAGAACAAAGATCATTCAGCAGTTGAAAGCCGATGATGCGCTTCGCCAACAGCAACTTTTGGACATAGTCCACAAGATGATGGGCAAGCAGGCCAACGCCTATGGCATGGCCAACACTGATAATGACGATGATTCTATCTGGAAATTCCTGGCTAAGGGTGATTTCACCGTAGACGCAGCAACAAAAGCGCAGGCGCAAGAGGACATCTCAGAGGATGGCTACTGGGGCGTTAAACAGACCTCAGAGCGAATCCTTGATTTTGCCAAAGCTCTTGCGGGAGACGATCCTGAAAAGCTCGAGCAGATGCGTTCAGCATTCGAAAAGGGTTACAAACAGGCTGAAGAGACCTGGGGCGGCGAACTGCCGGAGATTTCAAAGAACACTTTCGATGCGGTAATGAAGGGATTTGACGACTTGACAGGAAAAACAGAAACCTAAACTGTTGCTAGTAACAAAAGAGGAAGGGCCCTCAAAAGCTCTTCCTCTTTTCTTTTTGCATTTA
>CAMVRW010000183.1 GCA_947169985.1 uncultured Butyrivibrio sp.
CTCCCTCAAGGCGTTCCTGGATCATTGCCCTGATAGAATTTTTGGTACTTTCCTCAGCCTCTAACTTGGCATTTTCCACCAGCTTTTGGGCCTCGATCTCAGTGTAATATCCTTCAGCATTAAGGGCGTCAAGCTCACTTTTTACAGCATCTTCCTGTCTCTGGAGATTGGCATTCCTTATAAGCAGCACAATACTAAAGGACAGAGCCATAAGCGCCACCAGGCTTAAGAAGATTATTGAGATTATATTATGAGTAGTTCTTACGCCTCGGCGTTCACCTCTATCCAGTGTTGTGTTATTCATAGTTTACATTCTCTCATCAAAGTAGCTTTTATATCCCTCGCCAAATATCTCACTGGCGCTGGAAACGATCATAAAGGCATTTGGATCTTCTTCTCTCACGATATCCTCAGCCTGTGGGTATAATCTCTTTTTAATGGCGCACATGATGACCTTTTTCTTTTCCCCGGAGTAAGCACCCTGGGCGAAAACATGGGTTGCGCCAATATCAAGCTCTGTAAGGAGCCTGGCTGTAATGATGTCCGGTCTGTCAGAAATAATGTAAATAAGCTTCGCCCCATCTCTACCATAAAGGACAAAGTCCACAACAAAACTGACAACCATAACAGCAATAAAGGAATACATCGCCGCAGCCAGATCATGAAATACGAAGGCTGCAATTATAAGAACCACCATATCTGTAAGTATATAAAGTACTCCGGTCTTAATATGGGGATAACGTATCCTTAACAATTTAATTATAACATCCGTACCACCACTTGTGGCGTGGCATTTAAAGATCATTCCTATTGCAAGACCGGTCATGGCACTACCAAAGGTCACTGCCAGGATCAGGTCATGGATCACGTAATCGCCGAAAAACATTGCTGTAAGGTCAGTAAATACAGAAATCATAGCAGTGGCATAAATGGTAGATATTGTAAACCTGATACCAAACTTCCATATGGCTATGATCAGTATAGGGATATTCAAAAGCAGAAACCATGTACCTGTTCCTATATTCACCAGCCTGTTCAGAACAATAGCAAGACCGGTCATTCCGCCAGGAGCCAGATTGTTAGGATCGACCAAAAGAGCTGTTCCCGCCCCATAGATAAGTGCCGCAATGGTTATGATCAGATACTCCTTAAGTCTCTTCTTTGGTGATATGCTTTTGAAATTCATATTTAGATATTTGTCCTTACTATTCTAGGCTGATAGCCATTTTCATTAAGAGCAGCCAGTATCTGCTCCTTGTGCTCTGTGCCGAAGGCCTCTAAAGTTATACGAAGCTCAACAGCAGCACTTCTGTTTATTGATACAAACTGGTTATGCTCCAGCTTGATAACATTTCCCTTTACCTGGGCTATGATTCCAGATACTCTTGACAGCTCTCCAGGCTTATCAGGCAAAAGAACTGATACTGTGAATATCCTGTCTCTCATAATGAGACCCTGCTGAACAACTGAAGACATGGTGATAATATCCATGTTTCCGCCGGAAAGAACACAGGCGATCTTTTTATCCTTGCAGTCAAGCTGCTTAAGAGCAGCTACTGACAAAAGTCCTGAATTCTCCACAACCATCTTATGATTCTCAACCATATCAAGGAAGGAAACTACAAGATCCTCATCAGGAACAGTTATGATATCATCAAGATTCTTGCAAAGATATGGGAATATCTTTTCTCCGGGAGTCTTAACAGCTGTACCATCTGCTATGGTATTAACCTTAGGAAGAGTTACAACATGTCCAGCCTTCATAGACTCCTGCATGCAGTTAGCGCCTGCAGGTTCAACGCCGATAACCTTGATATTTGGGTTAAGGAGCTTAGCCAGGGCAGAAACACCTGTAGCAAGTCCGCCACCTCCAATGGGAACAAGGATAACATCAACTGTAGGAAGCTCTTTAAATATCTCCATGGCTATAGTGCCCTGACCGGTAGCCACATCAAGGTCATCAAAAGGATGAACCAATGTGTAGCCGTGCTCATCAGCAAGCTCTAAAGCCTTTTTATATGCATCATCATAAACATCGCCATAAAGGACTACCTCTGCTCCAAGAGCCTTAGTCCTGTTGACTTTAATAAGAGGTGTGGAAGTAGGCATACAGATAACAGCTTTTACGCCATACTGCTTTGCAGCATAAGCCACTCCCTGCGCATGGTTGCCTGCTGATGCGGTAATAAGTCCCTTTTTCCTCTCTTCATCGGACATGGTGGTTATCTTGTAATAAGCACCCCTGACCTTATAAGCACCGGTTCTCTGAAGGTTCTCAGGCTTAAGATAAACCTTGTTACCTGTAGCCCCACTCCAGTAATCGCTGTATATAAGCTTGGTATCAAGAGTTACCTTCTTGACGTCCTCGTATGCTTCCTCAAATTTCTCAAGTGTCAACTTTTCCATGTGTTCCTCCCCTAGATCACTCGAAGAGTGCGTCTACAAATTCCGCAGGACTGAATCTCTCCAGATCATCAATTCCTTCGCCTACGCCTATGTATTTAACAGGTATGTTAAGCTCAGAAACAATTGCTACAGCAATACCGCCCTTAGCTGTTCCGTCAAGCTTGGTAAGAACAATACCTGTAAGATCGGCTGCTTCGCCAAACTCTCTAGCCTGCATAATGGCGTTCTGTCCGGTGGTACCATCAAGAACGATGAAATTCTCACGGCATATACCGGGTAGTTCCTTATCAATGATCCTGTTCATCTTGGCAAGCTCTTCCATAAGATTCTTCTTGTTATGGAGTCTTCCTGCCGTATCAACTATTAGGATATCGCAGTCCCTTGCCTTAAAGGCAGAGCAGGCATCATAGATAACGCTGGCAGGATCTGCGCCCTCTCTTCCGGTAATAATAGGAGTATCAGCTCTGTTAGCCCACTCCTGAAGCTGCTCAGTTGCAGCTGCTCTATAGGTATCTGCCGCTGCGATGATAACCTTCTTGCCCTTCTTGCGGAAAATAGCAGCAAGTTTACCAACAGAAGTAGTCTTACCTACGCCATTAACGCCGATGATGAAAAGAACCGTCTTCTTATCTTCAAAATCATAAGCCCCTTCCTCCATTCTCATCTGCTTCCAGATGTCCTGAATAAGAAGTGCTCTGCAGGCCTCAGGATCCGTAATTCTCTGTTCTCTAACCTGTTCTCTTAATTCATCTAATATCCTGCTGGTGGCATTTATACCTATGTCGCCCATAATAAGGACTTCCTCAAGTTCCTCATAAAAGTCCTCATCAATGACAGAACTGCCAGAAAAAACGCTGTCTATTCCCTTAGCAATATTATCTCTGGTCTTAGACAGTCCAGCCTGAAGTTTTGCAAAAAAACCATTTGCCATTAGTTAGTAAGCTCCTTATCAATAAGGTTGACGCTGACAAGGGTTGAAACGCCCTTCTCCTGCATGGTGATACCGTAGAGTCTGTCAGCACTTTCCATTGTACCACGACGGTGTGTAATTACAATGAACTGAGTATTCTTAAGCTTATGGAGATACTTGGCAAAACGGAATACGTTGTTCTCATCAAGGGCAGCCTCGATCTCATCAAGAAGACAGAATGGTGAAGGCTTAAGATTCTGAATAGCAAATAAAAGAGCTATTGCTGTAAGAGCCTTCTCACCACCGGACATCTGCATCATGTTTACAAGCTTCTTTCCTGGTGGCTGGGCATTGATCCTGATTCCTGCCTCAAGGATATCTTCATCCTCAGCAAGCTCCAGACTTCCCTTTCCGCCTCCGAACATCTCCTTGAACACCTTATCAAACTCATTGTTAATGAGTTTGAACTGTTCCATAAACTGATTTCTCATGGATTCATCAAGATCCTTGATGATCTCCTTAAGCTGTTTTTCAGCTTCAATAAGATCATCATGCTGGTTCTTCATAAATGTATATCTTTCCATCAGGTTCTTGTAATCCTCGATGGCATTGACATTTACATCCCCCAGCTTTCTGATGGAATCCTTTAAGGATGCAGTTTCTTTTTTCATAGCAGGAATATCAGTCATATCCTCATCTCTCATCTGAGCTGCATCTGTAAGAGTGATCTCATATTCATTCCACATGTAATTGATCTGGGACTCAATAGCTTCCTGACACTTCTCACGTCTGCTACCAAGCCTTATAACTTCCTTATCCAGATCATTCATCTGCTTATTCAGTTCTTCAGTCTTGCCAAAGAATTCCTTCTGAGAAAGAGTAAGGTTATTTTTCTCCTCCTTCTTGGCATCCAGTTCCTTGGTCGCATCAGACTGAACATATACAGAAGCTTCGATGGTAAGCCTTATTTCCTCAATGTCCTTCTTACTCTGAGCAAGAGTTTCATCGTTCTTCTTGATTGTCTCAAGAATTTCCTCAAGAGCCTCTTCCTCGTTCCTTATTTCTTCATCGATACGGTTTAAATTAGTCTGTGAGAACTCCTGCTTCTGAAGGACTTTCTCATACTGAATATCCCACTTGGCAACATTCTCATTTTCTTTCTCTTCAACGCCGTGCAGGTCTTCAAGCTGTCCCTGGAAGGTGCTTACCTTATCAGCACACTCTTTCTCAAGCTTCTCTGAATCACTCAGCAGCAAAAGAGCTTCATCCTTCTCTTTAGTGATCTCAGAAAGCTTTGCTTCAATCTCGTCGTTCTCAGCCTTAAGATCTGTATAGGTACCCTTTTGTTCTTCCTGTCTCTTTTCCTCATTTTCAACGTTGAGACGGGCAGTATTCTGAGCAATGAACTTGCCCTGAAGTTCAGTTCTTATTTCCTCAGCAAGGGTTCTAAGTTCATTTCTCTCCTTCTTGGCATCCTCAATCTCCTTCTGGATTTCGTCAATGCGCTCTTTATACGTCTTAACGTTGGCCTCAAGATCAGCCATTTCTCTTCTACGTCCAAGAAGATTGGAATTATTTTTAAAGGCGCCACCTGAAATTGCTCCACCGGGAACTAAAAGTTCACCCTCAAGAGTTACCATTCTTACTGTATATTTGTACTTACGGGCAATCTTAACTGCATTATCGATATTATCAACTGCCACAATTCTGCCAAGCATTGCCTTTGCAACCGGCTTATACTTGGGATCAGTAGTGACAAGTTCGTCCGCCATACCAAGAACACCAGGTTCTTCCAAAGCTTCCTTAGCCTTAAGCTCGGGAGGGTTATCAAGGGATGTAAGCGGAAGAAAGGTTGCTCGTCCAGCCTTTGTCTGCTTAAGGTAGGCGATCATCTTCTTGGCAGTCTCTTCGTTGTCAGTAACAATG
>CAMVRW010000184.1 GCA_947169985.1 uncultured Butyrivibrio sp.
TGCTTAGCCTGCTTGTCAGTCTCATGTCCAAGGAATACCTCACCGGCATTAGGAACATCAGAAAGACCAAGGATCTCAACTGGCTGTGAAGGACGAGCTTCTTTGAGCTTGTTGCCCTTATCATCAACCATTGCTCTAACCTTACCTGAGCTTGCTCCAGCAGAGATGAAATCTCCAACATGAAGTGTTCCTTTCTGAACAAGAACGTTAGCAACAGGACCACGGCCCTTATCAAGTCTTGCCTCAAGAACAAGACCTCTTGCTGCTCTGTCAGGGTTAGCCTTAAGCTCAAGAATATCAGCCGTAAGAATTATGGTCTCAAGAAGGTCTTCAATACCCTCTCCGGACTTAGCTGAAACAGGTACAAACTCTGTTGTTCCGCCCCAGTCTGTGGAGATAAGACCATACTCTGTCATTTCCTGCTTAACTCTGTCTACGTTAGCGTTTGGCTTATCGACCTTGTTTACTGCTACGATTATCTCAACCTCAGCTGCCTTAGCGTGGTTGATAGCTTCTACTGTCTGAGGCATTACACCGTCATCAGCAGCTACTACAAGAACAGCGATATCTGTTGAGTTAGCACCACGCATACGCATTGCTGTGAATGCTTCGTGACCAGGAGTATCAAGGAAAGTGATCTTCTGATCATTGATGGATACTGTATAAGCACCGATCCTCTGGGTGATACCACCGGCCTCTCTGTCTGTTACAGAGGTCTTACGGATAGCATCAAGAAGTGAAGTCTTACCATGGTCAACGTGACCCATTACGCAGACTACAGGAGGACGCTTTTTAAGTGTCTCAGGTGCATCATCCTCTTCCTTAAGAAGTTCCTCAATAACGTCTACAGGAACTTCCTTCTCGCAAAGGATATCATACTCTGCAGCTATGTTCTCGGCATCCTCATAAGAAAGCTCAGTGTTAACTGTAGAGATCTGGCCTGCCATAAAGAGCTTCTTGATGATCACTGAAGGCTGCATCTTCATCTTCTCAGCCAGTTCCTTGATGGAAACTTTCTCAGGAATAGTAATAACCTTGATCTGCTCCTCAGGCTCCTCAACCTTCTTAACTTCAGGCTTGATGAATCTGCCGACACGTTTGCTTCTTGGCATCATCTCTTCCTGCTCAAGAGCAAAGTCCTTCTTGTTTCTCTTATCCTTCTCCTGGCTCTGACGGCGTCTTGCATCATGTCCGCCACCATCCTGTTTCTCTGATGGTCCATCAAAGCCTCTAGATCCACCCTTTCCGGCAAATCTGTTGTCCTTACCCTGGCCAAACTTGCCCTGGCCACCGGCGTTCTGACCGCCTCTATCAGGTCTGCCATCTCTATTGTCATTTCTGCCGCCCTGGAAGTTATTTCTGTCTCCCCTTGCAGCATTTCTGTTATCTCTGTTGTCTCTGTTATCTCTTCCGTCTCTGTTATCTCTGCCTTCTCTTCCTCTGTTGTCGTTCTGAGAAGGAGCACCCTGTCTTGAAGGAGCCTGTGCAGGTGCGTTCTGACGAACAGGTGCCTGTGCAGGTGCTGCTGGTCTGGCCTGTGTCTGCTGTTCCTGTACCGGTGTCTGTACCGGTGTCTGAACTGCCTCTTCCTTCTTAGGTGCAGGCTTTGGTGTTGTTGACTTGTTAACAGGTGTGTTATAGCTATCAAGCTGTGAAGGTGCTGTAAGAGGCTTGATAGGACGGTATGTGTTCTGAGCCTGAGCGAACTGTGGTCTTCTGTTCTGTCCCTGGTTCATTCCACCATTTCTGTTGTCACGTCTCTGGCCACCAAAGTTGCCACGGTCATTTCCGCCCTGGCTGCTTCTGTTCTGGGAATTGTTGTTATTAGTAACAACAATGATCTTCTTCTTTTTCTTAGGAGGCTCCTGTCCCTCAACAGGTCTCTTTGCAGGTGCCTGTGAAGGTGCTGCCTTATGAGCATCTGCCTTAGGTGCCTCAGCCTTAGGTGCTTCTGCCTTTGTTTCTACAGGCTTTTCAACCTTTGGCTCTGGAGCAGCTTCCTTCTTAGGCTTTTCTTCCTTGCCCTTAGAACCAAACTGCTTTCTTGCAACGTCAGCGTCTGTCTCTTCGATAGAACTGTTAGAACGTTTTGCCTCTATTCCCTTATCCTGCAAAAAAGCTATCAGCTCTTTTGATTCGCATCCCAGCTCGCTTGCAAGTTCGGATATCTTAATTTTTGCCATTCAAATTTCCTCCGTTCTGTTGATCTTGTAAGTTCTTCCGAAGTGACTCAGACAGCCCTAAATCTGTTATTGCCAAACTAGTTCGAACATCCTTACCTATTGCGTGTCCCAAGCTCTCCTTGTCTCCAAAGTAATAGATTGGAACATTGTAATACTTACATTTATCTGTAAACTGCTTGGTGGTGTTTTCTGAAGCATCAGTGCTTACTATCACCATCTTGGCAGTTCTCTTGCGGATCGCTTCCATGGTAGCAAACTCTCCGCTCTTTAACTTGCCGGCCCTCATACAAAGACTCAGCAAAGAATATATCTTGTTTTGATCCAAAATATCAGCCAAGCTCCTTTTCAAGTCGCGTCCGCACTTCTTCAGGGATCTGAGATTTCAGCGACCTTTCAAGTCCCTTGTTCTTAAGTGCTTTCTGGAGACACTCTGCGTTGTTACATATATATGCGCCTCTTCCGTTGGCCTTTCCTGTGGTATCAAGATAAATCTCGTCCTCAGGAGTCTTTATAACCCTGATAAGGTCTTTCTTTTCCTTCATCTGGCCACAGCCGACGCATCTCCTTGTGGGAATTTTCTTTTGCATAGACTCTCCAATAAACTAAAAGTTACTCTTCTGTAGGCTCCTCACCCTCAACGTACTCGCCGTCCTCAGCGTACTCACCATCTTCATAATCTTCGTAATCTTCATCATCAAGATAGTCTTCCATACGGAATCCGGGAGCATCCTTAGCGTGGGTCTCGTCCTTGATATCGATCTTGTAGCCTGTAAGTCTTGCTGCAAGTCTTGCGTTCTGACCTTCCTTACCAATAGCAAGTGAAAGCTGATAATCAGGAACTACAACCTTTGCACTCTTCTCATCAGGATCAGCAAATACTGCAACGATCTTAGCAGGTGAAAGAGCATTCTGGATAAGGTTACCAGGGTTCTCATCCCAGCTTACAACGTCGATCTTCTCGCCGCCCAGCTCGTCAACGATGAGGTTAACTCTGCTTCCGTTAACACCTACGCATGCACCAACTGCATCTACGTTAGGATCCTTTGAGTAAACAGCGATCTTTGTTCTGCTGCCTGCCTCTCTTGCGATTGACTTGATCTCAACAGTTCCGTCCTGGATCTCAGCAACTTCCTGCTCGAAAAGTCTCTTTACAAGATCAGGATGTGTACGGGATACAAGGATCCTTGGTCCCTTAGAACCATTCTTAACTTCAAGGACATATACTCTAAGACGCTGTGTAGGTCTGTAAACCTCAGTCTTAACCTGCTCATTCTCATTGAGGATCGCATCTGCTCTTCCAAGGTTGATAGAGATGTTCTTTCCAATGAATCTCTGAACAACACCTGTTACGATGTCATGCTCCTTCTCGAAGTATTCATTATAAATAGCACCACGCTCTTCCTCACGGATCTTCTGAAGAATAACGTTCTTGGCATTCTGTGTAGCGATACGGCCAAACTCCTTGGAGTTAAGGGATACGCTTACGATATCGCCAACCTTTGCCTTCTTGCTGATCTTCTTTGCATCGTCGAGACAGATCTCAAGGTTTGGATCCATAACGTCATCTGCCAGCTCAACAACTTCCTTGTCTGCATAGCACTTGAAATCGCAGTTGTCTCTGTCCACTTCAACTCTGATATTCTCAGCCTTTCCAAAGTTGTTCTTGCAGGCTGTGATAAGGGAATTCTCAATTGCATCAAACAGTGAATCCTTGCTGATGTTCTTCTCCTTCTCCAGTAGCTCAAGGGCATCCATTAATTCTTTACTCATCGTAATCTCCATTTCCGTCCGGATCAAAAATCCAGAGCAAGCTTAATAACTGATATCTCTTTTCTTATAAATTCTTCATCATTTCCATTTATAGTTACGGTAACTGTGGAGTCTGTGTAGCTCTTCAGTGTACCGGCAAACTCCTTAACTCCATCTCTTGGTTTAAAGAGCTTTAGCTCAACGTCCTGTCCCAGGCTGTTCTCAAAGTGTCTGTCCTTCTTGAGCTGTCTTCCAAGACCCGGACTTGAAACCTCCAGGGTGTAGGCCTCCTCAATAAAGTCGTCCTCATCAAGGGCATCCGAAAGTGCATGGTTCACATCAACACAGTCGTTGATATTCACGCCGCCTTCCTTGTCAATGTAGGCCCTTAAGTACCACTCACCGGCTTCCTTGACATACTCCACATCATAAATGGATACGCCACACTTCTCGGCGATGGGCTGCAAAAGAGCTTCTGCCTTCGCTTCAATTTCGCTTTTCTTCATATTGTATTGACCTCACTTAATAAAGGCGCCAAGAAACAATTAAAAACGTGCTTTACCGTCATCTTGGCATAAAGAAAGTGGGCTTTTTTCGAGCCCACTTCCTAATTACACTGTGAAGATACCACATTTACGCCCTTTCGTCAAGGGTTATCCGAAGAAATCCTTACTTTTTCTAATGGCAAGCCGTCGAAGACAGCTCTTTTCCCTGCATTGAGCCCATTATCATGGTCCATTTCAGGAACATCTCATCTTCATTGTGCTGCCTGTTACTATTAATATAATGATTGTTCTTCTCTTCATGTTCTATATTATTGTCTTTGTATCTGTTGATCACCTTCATCATAGTCATAACCTCCTTCCATGAGTAAGCTATGAATGTTCCTTTTTCTACTGTAATAATACAATAGGGTGTATCACAGATATGTCACACAGGGGGGCGTTTTGCCATAATAGGGTAAATATGGATTCGAAATAATAAAAAAATGAAAAGCACCAGCCTTCATGTTAAGATTGAGTTTGCGACAAAAATCTAAGAAGGTGGTGCTTTTCATGTATGACCTAAGAGATATCATTGATAGCAAGCTTGCATAAAAAGGAAACCAGAGGCTGGCGCCTCTGCCTTTGAATTAAAGGTGCAGTCAGGCACCTGGAATCAAATCCCGAAACGTATCAATAACCCCAAGGCTCTCCGAGGGCAAAGGGCGCTGCCCTTCGAACCCGCAAGGGACCAGTCCCTTGACCCGGAAACCGGGCTCTGCCCGGCCCCGCCCTCGCCGGAAGCAGGAAGGCAGGCGTGGCT
>CAMVRW010000185.1 GCA_947169985.1 uncultured Butyrivibrio sp.
AAGAAGAAAGTTGGCACATTATTCGTTGCCAAGAAGAACAAGTAAAAAAAGCTGTCACATTAAGTGACAGCTTTTATAATATCATGGATTCTCGTGGTACTTGTCGTAGATCTCGGTAAGGTAGGTCTTCACGATCTGGATGTTGGACATCTTACGAAGATCTGCATTGCCCATAAGTACTGCAATCTCGTCTGCAAGAAGCAGCATATTGAAGATCTGGAGCTTGAACTGATCTCTGGTGAGCTGGTCGATGTTGACCTCCATAAGAGGTGAACCAAGCTTCATGGTTACGTTGTCATCTGCGATACCGGTCTGAACAAGCCTTGTATCAGGATCAAAGTTAACGTAGAGGATGAGCTGTTCCTTCTCGTGCTTCTTTAAAGTAGTAGGGTTCTGGTGGGAAATCTCCATCCACTCGTAAAGATCAGCCTCGTCGGGATTCATAAGATACTTAGTAAGCTCTTCTTTGTGCTTCTCTACATACTGCATGTACTTGCTGGCATTTGGGCCTGTGTAAGCAAGCTCTACCTTCACGCCGTTCTCGGTCTTAACAAGACGGCATTTCTCAGCAACTTCTTTTATCTTGAGAGATGATTCTGTGTTACCGATCATCTTAAAGGTGCCGGTTTCTAATTCCTGTCTAAATTCCATCCTTGTCTCCTTTGTATTATATCGAACACAACTTAAATCAGTTGTTAGTATAGCATAAAGGGTTGAAAAATGATATACTATCTAGAGTCTGTTTTTGGGAAAGACAGACCACTATTTATAGAAGAAAGT
The DNA here is from genome assembly GCA_947169985.1 of uncultured Butyrivibrio sp. GTDB lineage: Bacteria > Bacillota > Clostridia > Lachnospirales > Lachnospiraceae > Butyrivibrio. Next base: position 781 of record CAMVRW010000185.1, read on the forward strand.
TTTGTACGGGTAAGAAATGGCAACTAATCAAAGGGGAAATAGAACCGGGAAGAGTTCTGGAAACAGATCTTCCAGGTCTAAAAGTGCATCAGCAGGTAACAGGAGGATCCAGGAAGAGGAGTTTGACTATTCTCTAAGGAGTGAGCTTGTGGTCATCGGAATGGTGGCCCTGACTGTGTTTCTGTTTCTTTGTAATTTTGGCATATGCGGAGCATTTGGAAATGCTGTGAGCAGCATTTTATTTGGTCTGTTTGGAATTACTGCCTATATTGCACCTTTGGTTGCTTTGGGTGCAGTTGCTATTGGCGTCGCCAACTTCGGCTCCAGCGCATCTAAGCGCAAGATCGTGGCCGGTATTGTTCTTTTCTTTATCATTGGTATGGTGGCTGACCTGCTTGTTGGCAGACCACAGTCTTTGAATTCCTACGACATTAAGACAATATATACGGAAAGTTCCGGAGGCAGGAACGGAGGCGGTTTCTTTGCCGGTTCCCTTGCGTATCTTTCCTATAAATATCTGTCCCTGGCTGGAACAGCTCTTTTGCTGCTGCTAGTGGGCATCGCGGCTGTTGTTGTATTTACTCAGCACTCCTTTGTTGGCGGCCTTAAGAAGGGCGGCAGGAAGCTTATTGATAAGACCAGGGAAGAGGCTGACAACTATCGTGACTACGCTGAAAAGCGAAGAGCCAAGATGGAGCAGCGCCGTGCTGAGATAGAGGAAGAGAAGCGCCTTGCCATCGAACAGAAGGAGGACGAGAAGATCCTTCGCATGGAGAAAAAGGCCATTGGCGTTACCATCGATACAGATCTTACCAAGGAAGATGAGGATGGAGATGATCTTGGCGAGATAAGCCTTCACAATGAATCCAGTGAAAAGCCCAAGAACCTGTTCATTCCTGATGAAGATGAGTTCCACGATGATATTCATGAGATTATTCTCAACCACGATAAACATGAGATAGAGACTGATATAGAGCCTGATGGACAGCGTGTAATGCGCATGGAGCCGACTATCCATGGAATGGGATATGATGACCCTACAGATGATGCTGAGGAAGCCATCGAAGAGATCACTGCCGCAGCAAAAGAGCCATTGGAGGCCCCAAAGAAACTGGTTGCAAGGGCGAGTGATGAGCCCGATGAGGATGAGGATATCCTTCCTGATGTTCCGGTACATGCTGAGCACCTTGGAAACGGAATGAACGGAGACTACGTGATCCATGCTCAGGATCATATATCCAGAAATCCTAAGGCAGACAGTCATATAAATGGAGCAGCGCCCTCATCAGCTGCTGATCTTGGCCCAGGACCACATACCACAAGTCCCGGCCTTGAGCAGGAAATCGAGAAGAAAAAGCGCGAGATTCCAAAGAAATATGTATTCCCTCCTTTGAATCTTTTGGAGAAGGGCGTTAAGAACAAGAATTCAGATTCTGCAAGGCAGCTTAAGGAAACAGCAGTTAAGCTTCAGGAGACCCTTAAGACCTTCGGAGTTAACGTTACCGTAACAGATATAAGCCAGGGACCGGCGGTTACCAGATTTGAGCTTCAGCCGGAGGCAGGAGTAAGAGTCAATAAGATCGTTGGACTTGCTGATGATATCAAGATGAACCTGGCTGCCAGTGACATCAGAATTGAAGCACCTATCCCCGGAAAGGCTGCTGTAGGTATCGAGGTTCCCAATAAGGAGAATCAGGCTGTTGCACTTAGAGACCTGTTTGAATCTCCGGAGTACAAGAACTTCTCATCCAAGCTGGCATTTGCAGTAGGTAAGGATATTGCAGGACAGACTGTAGTAACGGATATTGCCAAGATGCCACATCTTCTTATTGCAGGAGCAACAGGTTCTGGTAAATCGGTGTGTATTAATACCATCATCATGAGCCTTATTTACAAGGCTAAGCCTGAAGAGGTCCAGATGATCATGATCGACCCTAAGATCGTTGAGCTTTCTGTTTATAACGGAATCCCACATCTTATGATCCCGGTTGTGACAGATCCTAAGAAGGCTGCAGCAGCGCTTAACTGGGCTGTTGCTGAGATGACCAACAGATATAAGAAGTTTGCTGATGCAGGAGTAAGGGACCTAAAGGGCTATAATAAACTGGCTCAGGACAGTGAAGATCCTGACATGACAGTACTTCCACAGCTTGTAGTTATTGTTGACGAGCTTGCTGACCTTATGATGGTATCAGCCAATGAGGTTGAGGATGCCATCTGTAGACTGACTCAGCTAGCAAGAGCTGCAGGAATTCACCTTATTATTGCAACTCAGAGACCTTCAGTAGATGTCATCACAGGACTTATCAAAGCAAACATGCCAAGCCGTGTTGCTTTTGCCGTGTCCAGTGGTGTTGATTCCAGAACAATCCTTGATATCAACGGCGCGGAGAAACTTCTTGGAAAGGGCGACATGCTCTTTTACCCACAAGGTTATACCAAACCCGCCAGAGTTCAGGGCGCCTTTGTATCAGATAAAGAAGTTCAGGCAGTCACTGATTTCCTTAGAAATCAAAAGATTGATTCCTCTTACAGCGAGGAGATAGAGCAGCAGATCCAGAACATGCAGATGTCAGGTGGTGGAGGCCAAGGGGCTTCCGGTGGCATGGGCGATTCCGGATCGGGACGAGATGAGTACTTTGTTCAGGCAGGGAACATTATCATAGAAAAAGAAAAAGCGTCAATCGGTATGCTCCAGCGTGTGTTCAAGATCGGCTTTAACAGAGCGGCGAGAATCATGGACCAGCTTTGCGAGGCCGGTGTGGTAGGTGATGAAGAAGGTACCAAGCCAAGAAAAGTACTTATGACTAAGCAGGAATTTGAGGCTTACGTCAACGAGAACTAAGAACCTGTTCCCGTCCGATATTCCGCTGATGAGGGCGTGTGAACGTGATGCAAAGGAGGAGTAGAGTAATGGCAGTAAAGAGTGACATTGAGATCGCACAGGAAGCAAAGATGCTTCATATCAGAGATGTAGCGCAGAAGCTTCAGATCACTGAGGATGACCTTGAGTATTATGGCAAATACAAGGCTAAGCTGTCCGAAGATTATCTGAAGAAGGTTCAGGGAAACAAGAAGGGCAAGCTTATTCTTGTTACCGCCATCAACCCCACACCGGCAGGTGAAGGAAAAACCACAACCAGCGTAGGCCTTGGAGATGCACTTAACAGACTTGGATATAAGACTGTTATAGCACTTCGTGAACCATCCCTTGGTCCCTGCTTTGGAATTAAGGGTGGAGCAGCAGGCGGTGGATACGCACAGGTTGTACCTATGGAGGATCTTAACCTTCATTTCACCGGCGACTTCCATGCTATTACTTCTGCTAACAACCTTCTTGCAGCACTTTTAGATAATCATATCCAGCAGGGCAACGAGCTGGGTATCGATACCAGACAGGTAATATGGAAAAGAGCTGAGGACATGAATGACAGGGCCCTCAGAAATATCGTAGTTGGTCTTGGAGCCAAGGCAGACGGTGTTCCAAGAGAAGATCACTTCGTTATCACAGTTGCATCAGAGATCATGGCTATCCTTTGCCTTGCAAGCGACATGGATGACCTTAAGGCAAGACTTTCAAGAATCATCGTTGCTTATACAAGAGACGGACAGCCTGTAACAGCAAAGGATCTTAATGCTGTTGGCGCAATGGCAGCTCTTTTGAAGGATGCCATCAAGCCTAACCTGGTTCAGACCTTAGAGCATACTCCTGTAATTGTTCACGGCGGACCATTCGCTAATATTGCTCATGGCTGTAACTCAGTAAGAGCAACAAAGACAGCACTTTCAATTTCTGATTACACCGTTACTGAGGCAGGCTTTGGTGCTGACCTTGGTGCAGAGAAGTTCCTTGATATCAAGTGCCGTATCGCAGGTCTTAAGCCTGATGCAGTAGTTTTAGTAGCTACTATCAGAGCTCTTAAGTACAACGGTGGAGTAGCTAAGGCTGATCTTGGAACTGAGAACCTTGAGGCTCTTAAGAAGGGTATTGTAAACCTTGAGAAGCATATTGAAAACATTCAGAAATATGGCGTTCCTGTAGTTGTAACACTTAACGCATTCCTTACAGATACTCAGGCTGAGATGGACTATGTAAAACAGTTCTGCGAAGAGAGAGACTGCAAATTTGCCCTTTCAGAAGTTTGGGCAAAGGGTGGAGAAGGCGGAGAAGCCCTTGCAAAAGAGGTGATCAATACAATTGAGACAAAGCCTTCAAACTACGCACCTATCTACACCGACGACCTTTCTCTTACAGAGAAGATCAATAAGGTGGCTACTGAGATATACGGAGCAGACGGAGCAAACATTCTTCCTGCAGCAGCTAAGCAGCTGGCTAAGCTTGAAGAGCTGGGCTTTGGTAAGCTTCCTGTATGTATGGCTAAGACTCAGTACTCACTTTCTGATGATCAGAAGCTTCTTGGAAGACCTACTGGATTTAAGG
>CAMVRW010000186.1 GCA_947169985.1 uncultured Butyrivibrio sp.
TTATTGATTCAATGAAGTTCATCATCGAAAAGGAATTTGGAAATCAGTGTGAGATTGAATACGCCAAGACCGGAAGAAGTGTCATTGAACTGGCGGAGCGCTTCAGACCGGATATTGCAGTTATAGATATACATATGCCGGGAATCAACGGCATTGATGCTATCCGTGAGATGAAGCAGTTCTGCGCCAATACCACATTTATAGTTATGTCAGCCTATTACAAGTTCGATTACGCCAAGGAGGCTATTAAGCTTGGAGTAATGGAATATCTGATGAAGCCCATGGACAGGCACAAGGTCGTCAAGGTCCTTAAGAAGGCCATGGAGCAGATAGATGAAGACAGGGAGAAACGCAGTAACGAGCTTATGATCAAGGAGAAGCTTGAGACTGTTGAACCTATCATCGAAAGTGGACTTATTTACGATATTCTTTTGCAGGAGCATTTTGAAGAGGATATAGAAAGCTACAGAACTATTCTTGGGATAAAAGAGAATTATGGCTATATGATGTCCATTGTCTGCGGCGATTCCCAGGAGGGCAATCATATGACAAATGCTGTGGGCAGCTCTGTAAAGCTCTCCAGCAAATATCAGGAGATCCGAGAGGGAGTTAAGGACTATTTTGTCTGCAAGATAGGAAGCGTAATGGCCAACAAGATCGCGATTCTGATTCCCTATGAGAATCCTTCTATGGAATACGGTGAAAGAACGGAGCTTATTGACAGGGCCAGAGATCTTATAAGATACCTGAGGAAAAAGACTGATACCAATTTCAGAATTGGTATAGGAGGAGTCAAGCCCCTGAAAGAACTGGGGGATTCCTACAGGCAGGCCCTTAATGCTCTTGTTGCCACCACAGGATCCGTGGCCCATGTGGATGACCTTACCATCAGCTGTAACTATGAGGATGATTATCCTATACAGCTGGAGAAGCCCTTGTTTGAAGCTGTTTCCAAGGGTGATCTCAACGGCATGAAGGTTATTGCCGACAAGTACGCGGACTGGATGTGTGTCAGGGCCAAGGACGGAGACCTGATGTCCATGCGCCTTAAGGTCTTGGAGTTTTCTCTTTATGCAGAGCACCTGGCATATCAGAACGGAGGGCAGACCTACAGATATTCGGGAAGATGTGACTATCTTCCTGAGATCATGGGACTTTCCACCACAGAGGAGCTCAGGGAATGGTTTTTGAAGAAGCTTACAGATGCCTGCAACAATGTTATCAGTAAGAGGGAGGAGAGGTCCAACGATATCATAAAGACTGCTATGCAGTATATCGATGATAACTACAGCAAGGATATCTCCCTGGATGACGTCTCCAGAAAGGTTAATATCTCCCCTTATTACTTTAGCAAGATATTTAAGGAAGACAGCGGACTTAATTTCATAGAATATCTCACTAACCTTAGAATAAAAGAGGCCAAACATCTTCTTTCGGATACGGATATGTCCATCAAGGAAGTCTGCGTTTCCTGCGGATACACCGATCCCAACTATTTCAGCAGGAGCTTTAAGAAAAATGTTGGAGTAACACCCACGGAGTTTAAGGAAGGTAAAGTAGCGGAGGAACTGTAAATAGCTCGTATTTTATCATGAGAAGGTAAATGAAATGAAGAAGGTTTTGTTAAGGAAAATGGCAATGCTGCTTGCCATGCTTTTCCTGATGACGGTTATCGGGGGATGCTCGTCGGAGAAGCAGAATGGGCAGAGCACTTCGAAAGACGAAGATGAGAAGCTTCAGATCGGAATGTGTTTTGACTCCTTTGTAATTGAGAGATGGCAAAGGGACAGGGACATTTTTGTTTCCATGGCAAAGGAGCTGGGGGCTGAGGTTAATGTGCAGAATGCCAACGGCGATGTGGAGCAGCAGAAAAAGCAGATAGATTACTTCATTAAGCAAAATATGGATGTCATTGTGATAATCTGTATAGACTCAGAGGCTCTTAAGGATTCTGTTAAAAAGGCCAAGGATGCCGGCATCAAGATAATTGCCTATGACAGACTTATTTCCAATGCAAACGTTGACCTGTATATTTCTTTTGACAACGAAAAGGTCGGTGAACTTATGGCTGAAGCCATAGTAAATAACCATGGTGATACCGGCAAGGTCATAAAGATCTGCGGTTCAACCACGGACAGTAACGTACACATGGTGGAAGTCGGTTTTGATAAGGTCATGGCTGAAAATAATTATGAAATCCTGGATACCTTCTATGCTGAGGGCTGGAGAGCAGAGCTTGCCAGTGAGTACATTTACAGCAATATGGAGCTCATAGATGAAGCCGATGCAATAATGTGCGGCAATGATGACCTGGCCAGCAAGGTGGTATATGCCCTCTCTGAAAAGAGACTTGCCGGTGAGAAGCTTGTGGTGGGACAGGACGCAGATCTGGAGGCGTGCCAGAGGATCGTTGAAGGCACCCAACTGTCCACAGTTTACAAGCCTATTGAAAAGCTGGCTCAGCAGGCTGCTGTATGTGCTGTGAAGCTGGCTCGGGGAGAGGAGCTTGATTCAGAGAATCTTTCTGCTTACAACGATGGAACCTATGATGTACCTTTTTTCAGAATCGAACCCGTTAATGTTACCGAGAGCAATATGAATGAGATAATAATCGGCAGCGGTTTTCATCTAAAAGAGGATGTTTATCTGAATGTTCCTTCTAAAACAGACGGATAAATGATAATAATTCAACTTTATAGCACATTTTTATACAAAAGCGGATATGATAGCAAAAAAATGCTAGCATGTCCGCTTTTCTTTATTTTGTGTTTATAAAAATTTACAGAACATCATAAATCATTGCTATAGGATTTATGATAATTTTATAAATGTAAAGAGCAGGACATAAAGTTCTGTAAAAAATAACAACCAAATATTTGGGAGGGTTAATTATGAAGAAAAAACTGTTAAGCGTATTTCTTTGTGCAGCTATGGCTGCATCACTCCTTGTAGGCTGCGGCAATGCTGCTTCTACAGGATCATCCGGATCAGCAGGTGGCGGAAACGGCAAGGTTGGTGTTGCAATGCCTACCAAGGATCTCCAGAGATGGAATCAGGACGGCGCTAACATGGAGCAGCAGCTCAAGGCAGCCGGCTATGATGTAGACCTTCAGTATGCATCAAACGACATTGCTACTCAGGTTTCTCAGATTGAGAACATGATCAGCTCAGGCGCTAAGGTTCTTGTAATTGCATCTATCGATGGTGATTCACTTGGAACAGTTCTTGCTCAGGCTAAGGAGCAGGGAATCAAGGTTATCGCATATGACCGTCTTATCATGAATTCAGACGCTGTTACATATTATGCAACCTTCGATAACTACATGGTTGGAACAAAGCAGGGCGAGTACATCAGAGATCAGCTTGATCTTGATAACGCTGCAGGTCCTTTCAACCTTGAAATCTTCACTGGTGACCCTGGTGACAACAACGCTAGATTCTTCTATGGCGGTGCTATCGACGTTCTTAAGCCTTACATCGATGCAGGCAAGCTTGTAGTTCAGTCAGGACAGGTTGACTTCGACAACGTTGCAACAGCTAACTGGTCAACAGAGAATGCTCAGTCCAGAATGGATGCTATCATCTCAGCTAACTATGCTGACGGAACCAAGATCGACGCTGTTCTTTGCTCAAACGACTCAACAGCACTCGGCGTTACAAACTCTCTTGAAGCTAACTACACAGGTGAGTGGCCTATTATCACAGGTCAGGACTGTGACGTTGCTAACGTTAAGAACATGATTGCCGGCAAGCAGTCAATGTCTATCTTCAAGGATACACGTACTCTTGCAGCTAAGACTGTAGAGATGGTTGACGCTATCATGAAGGGCACAGAGGCTCCTGTAAATGATACAAAGACCTATGATAATGGTACAGGCGTTATTCCTTCATTCCTTTGCGAGCCCGTATTCGCAGATGTTAACAACTACAAAGAACTTCTTATCGATTCCGGATATTATACAGAAGATCAGCTTAAGTGATAAAAGTGTCATAATACAACATGCAACATGCTAGCATGTGTTGCATGTTGTATTTATGACCTGATCACTTACCCAAAATAAGATTCATCAAAATGAAAAAAGTTTAATTCACATTAAATGGGAAAAGGAGGGGTTGAATTGGCGAAGATATTACTGGAAATGAAGAATATCACCAAAACCTTCCCTGGTGTCAAAGCCTTGGATAATGTAAATCTCCAGGTTGAAGAGGGAGAAATTCATGCGCTTGTAGGAGAGAACGGAGCCGGAAAATCCACACTTATGAATGTACTTAGTGGTATCTATCCTTTTGGTTCTTACGAAGGCGATATTGTATATGATTCCGAAGTATGTAAATTCAATGATATCAAGGATAGTGAAGGTAAGGGGATTGTTATTATCCACCAGGAGCTTGCGCTCATTCCCTATATGACAATTGCGGAAAATATGTTCCTCGGAAATGAAAGAGGAAGCAAGTTTAGGATTAACTGGAATGAAACCTCCGGGCTTGCCCGTAAGTATCTTGATATCGTAGGACTTAAGGAAAGCACGGAAACACTGATCAAGGATATTGGTGTTGGTAAACAGCAGCTTGTTGAGATTGCAAAGGCTCTTTCTAAAAATGCCAGACTTCTTATTCTGGATGAGCCTACATCTTCACTTAACGAGACTGATTCAAGAGCTCTTTTGGATCTTATGCTCAAGCTTAAAAGAGAGCAGGGACTCACATCCATCATTATTTCACATAAGCTTAATGAGGTATCCTATGTAGCCGACAAGATCACGGTTATCCGTGACGGCTCAACCATCGAGACCCTGACAAAGGGCATTGATGATTTCTCAGAGTCACGTATCATCAAGGGCATGGTAGGAAGAGAACTTTCAGACCGTTTCCCCAAGAGAGAGCCTCATATCGGCGAAGTTATGATGGAGGTAAAAAACTGGAATGTTTACCATCCTTTATATAGCGAGAGAAAGATTGTAAATAACGTAAATATCAACGTTAGAAGAGGTGAAGTTCTCGGAATTTCAGGACTTATGGGTGCTGGAAGAACAGAGCTTGCCATGAGTATATTCGGTAAGAGCTATGGAGAGAACATCTCCGGACAGCTTTTTATCAGGGGACAGGAAGTTCATCTTAATAGCGTTCAACAGGCCATTAAGCACAAACTGGCATATGTAACTGAGGACAGAAAGGGCAACGGTCTTATCCCTTCGAACCCTATTACGC
>CAMVRW010000187.1 GCA_947169985.1 uncultured Butyrivibrio sp.
AAGAAGCTGATCAATCTTCTCACCCTTCTCAAGACGGGCAAGTGCTCCGTTCTGCCAAAGAATCGGTGCTACATCTGAAGGAGTTCCAAGGAGTCTGTTGTGTCTTGCCATCAGTGCTCTGTAGCAAAGCTCACATCTCTCCTCCATAAGCTGCCAGAATCTGTCCTCATCCTTAGCTGATGAGCAAGCAACGTCAACCAGGTTAATGGTTACAACACCCTGATTGAATCTGCCGTAGTACTTGTGAGTTCCCTCTTCATAGTTCTTAGCCTTTGCCTTGTTTCCCTTATTGCAAAGACCTTCTGCGAGAGCCTCGTTGTCAGGAGTAAGGAATGATCTGCATCCCATGCAAGGATAAACATCGCCCTTCTTGAGCTCTTTCATCTTCTTGGCTGAGATGTAATCAGGAACCAGTCTCTTAGCTGTGCACTTAGCTGCCAGCTCTGTCAGGTACCAGTACTTGGAATCCTCATGGATGTTGTCCTCATCAAGTACGTAGATGAGCTTAGGGAATGCAGGAGTGATGAGCTGTCCCTTTTCATTCTTAACACCAAAGATACGCTGCTTGAGCATCTCCTCGATGACCATTGCAAGGTCATCTCTCATCTGACCCTCCGGAACCTCGTCCAGATACATATATACTGTAATGAAAGGTGCCTGACCATTTGTGGTCATAAGGGTGATAACCTGATACTGGATAACCTGGCATCCTCTCTCAATTTCTTTCTTAACTCGCATCTCTGCGATCTCGTTTACCTGCTTCTTGTTGATCTTCATGCCGGCAGTCTCAAACTCAAGAGCAACTTCCTTGCGGAATTTCTGTCTGCTGACATCAACAAAAGGAACCAGGTGTGAAAGGGTAATGCTCTGTCCGCCGTACTGTGAGCTTGCGATCTGAGCAATAGCCTGTGTTGCAATATTACAAGCAGTTGAAAAGCTCTTTGGGCGCTCGATCATGGTCTCTGAGATTACTGTTCCGTTAAGGAGCATATCCTCCAAGTTAACCAGACAGCAGTTGTGCATGTGCTGTGCAAAGTAGTCTGCATCGTGGAAGTGGATAAGTCCCTCCTCATGAGCCTTAACTACGTCATCAGGCAAAAGAAATCTCTTTGTGATGTCCTTTGAAACCTCACCTGCCATGTAATCCCTCTGAACAGAGTTTACTGTAGGGTTCTTGTTGGAGTTTTCCTGCTTAACTTCCTCGTTGCTGCACTCTATAAGAGACATGATCTGCTCGTCAGTTGTGTTGGACTTTCTGACAAGAGCATGCTTATAACGATATGTGATGTATTTTCTGGCAACCTCATACTTGCCGGACTTCATAAGGCCATCCTCAACCATATCCTGGATTTCCTCCACGCTGGCTGCTCGGGTAAGAGATGCACACTGCTTCTCTACTGACCTTTCAATATCACTGATCTGGCCATCGGTGAGCTTCTTCTCTTCCGTAACCTCATTATTGGCCTTTTCAATAGCGGCTATGATCTTACTTCCATCGAAAGTAACTTCTTTACCGCTTCTTTTGATGATCTTCATAAAAACCTCCCAGTTCCTTCACTTCAACCCACATAAGAATCTTAAACAAAAGAGTAGCCACAAGAATCACAACATCTTGTGGTTACAATAATATAATAATACATTATATTGATAATTTCAAGCCTAAATATTTCTTATCGCTTCCAGGCGCAAATGCAGTCTTTTCAAGTGTTCCAGGGTTTTTCCCTCCCCAATTTCCTTTCCAGAGAAAAAATATTCTGTATTTCGTAAACACAATATATTGTGTTCTTCGTCGAGATCTTTGTCAGCATCTGGTGCAATCTGAAGTCCTAAAACATCTGCCAGATGCCTTACAGTGCCCTTATTACCATCCACCAGAAGCACATTGTCTCCGAAGTACTTCCTGTAGGCCGGCTTAAAATAGTTAAAGTGAGTGCAACCAAGAACCAGGGCACAATATTTATCCTTATCAAACTGTGAAAACTGCTCCCTTATATAGTCTTCAACAGCTTCCGACTCAAACTCTTCCCTCTCGGCAAATTCCACAAGCTTGGGCATTGGGAGAAGGTCCACTCTGTGATCCTCATCAACTCTGTGAAGCAGGTCCTTAAGCTTGTCCTCCCTGATTGTGACAGGGGTTGCTATGACCATGATCCTTTTTTCTTCAGTGCCTTCAACTGCAGGCTTTACAGCAGGCTCCATTCCGAGGATCGGGATATCATAGTTCTTTCTAAGCTCCTTAACAGCAACACTGGTAGCAGTATTGCAGGCTATGACTATAGCCTGGGCACCCCTTTGCAAAAGAAATTCGGTTATCTCTTCAGCATATCCCATAATCTGTTCCGGGGTCTTAAGCCCATAGGGAACATGGTCTGTATCTGCATAAAACATGAATTCCTGCCCGGGAAGCTGATGGTAGGCCTCGTGAAGTACGGAAAGCCCTCCAATCCCGGAATCAAAAATTCCTATCTTCATATGTCTTTTCTCCTGGTTATGTTACAATAAGGTCATGAATGAAAAGATCTTAGATGAGCTTCAAAAGCTTTACGACAACAACAAAATAGGCGCACTGGTGCAGGAAATCTGCGAATACTACGCAACCAAGGGTGGCTACGAGGACGGCTCCTACGAGGATGAGATTGAGCCTCCGGAAATAGTGGAGTCTGCTTACATCCTTTTCTGCCTCCAATGCAGAGAGCAGATCCTTGATGAATTTAGCATCGTCAGGAAGAAGTACCCTGAGCTATACACCTGCGTATCGGAACTACATTCCACCCTGCTAGTAAACATGGACTACCGCTCCCTTGAGGAAAAGAGTGCCCTGGCAATCTCTCAGCATGTACCTGATACCAGCATAGAGGACATCCTCTCCCAGGTTGAAACCAGTGTGCGTTCCAGCGAAAGCCTTTTAGAAGCTATCGATAAGTTTTATAAGTGGCTCCACACAAGAAGCCGATAAACCACCGCTCAAAAGACCGGTGGTTTTACTTTTCTTTCAGATATTTCATTGAGGCATAAACCTGCTGCCCCTCATATTCCACCAGTGCCCAGTGGCCATCCTCTGCTAGTGCGATCCTTTTAAGCTCTGTTCCCTCATTAACTGCGGTAATGATAGTACTGCTGGTGTCAGGACCGGATCTAAGGTTCAAAGAGGAAGCTCCTGAAACCACTACTGTGTCATTCTTTTCTGTGAATCCTGCAGGAACTGCCGAAACTACCGTCTGTACTTCGTCAGGGTCTTTAGCAAGATATCTGTCGAAGACCTTAGTCTTTACCACCATGGCGATAAAAAGAAGAATAACAATTCCGGTGATTATGGACGCGATGCGAACCACCAGCTCCATGTTGACGCCCCTTCCGGATTCCTCTTCTTTAGAGTATTCCTCATCGTCATACTCCTCATCATCGTATTCATCGTCGGCATCTTCCCCATGCTGCTCGGCCTCCTCAGCCTTCTGCCGCTCGTGGATATACTCCTCTCGCTCCTCCTCATTGAGGAACTTGAAGGGATCTTCTATCTCGATCTCCATGGTCTCCTGTGTCACAGGCTTTCCAATCTGAGTATCCTGCGTCACCGGCTCTTTTGGCCTTTGCTCCTTTATAGGTTCAAGCTTTTCATCGATATTTTGTTTGACATCTCTTTTACGATAATCTTCAATATTCGTGATCTTGTCTGCCAAAACAATTCTCCTTAAAAAGTGCTGGCTATTAAGCCAGCACTTTGTCAATTATTCCCTGTAATTTTGCCTTGTTAAGTGCACCAACAGCTGTCTCAACGACCTGTCCATTCTTGAAGAATGCAAACATCGGAATTGACATTACATTGTACTTCTGTGCGATGTCAGGTGACTGATCCACATTAATCTTTCCTACCTTGAGCTCCCCTTCATACTCCTCAGCGAACTCATCAACCATAGGAGCCATCATCTTGCAGGGGCCGCACCAGTCTGCAGAAAAATCAACCAGAACCGGCAGTTTACTGTTAAGAACTTCTTCTTCAAAATTTTGACTGTTCAGTGTGTAATCCATTAATTACTCCCCTTTCTGCTTATAATATACTTGTAAATTGGGTTGCCCATTTGTGAAAACTTCTCTTCATACTCCGTCATAACATTTCCCTGATTCATGGTCTCATCGTTATGAAGATCGTATGTTACGGCGTCCAGCGTCCATCCTGCCGGCTCAACTTCCTCCAGGGCAAACTGGAAGAGATCCCTGTTGTCTGTCTTAAACTCAACAACTCCCTCTGGAACCAGGATCTTGTCGTACCTTCCGAGAAACTCTCTTGAAGGAAGACGCCTCTTGGCGTGTCTGTCCTTTGGCCAGGGATCTGAGAAGTTCAGGTAGATCTTCTCTACTTCAGAGGGCGCGAAGACTTCACTTATAACCTCCGCATCCATCCTTATAAAGATGATGTTTGGTAAAAGAAGCTGTTCCTGCTTTTGTATCGCACGAAGAAGGACACTTGAATATTTCTCAATCCCCACGTAATTGATATCCGGATGAAGAGCAGCCATATCCATAAGGAAGCGTCCCTTACCCATTCCTATCTCAATATGTATTGGATTGTCATTTTTAAATACCTCTTTTTTCCAGAGGCCTTTTTTCTTCTCCGGGTCCTTGACGGTAAAAGCACTGTCTGCAATTACCTCTCTAGACCCTGCGATGTTACGTAAACGCATTTGTCTTCTTTTCTTTCTGCCTGCTAATAATACTATATTAAATTATACAGTATTTGCCCCAAGTTTGGAAGTATTGTATTATAAGCATACTATGAAGTCTTTTCCTAAAATGTACTTAAAAAATATAATACTTGTGGTGTGTCTTAGCCTTTTGTTTGGCACTACCTCCTATGCAGCTACCGACTATGCACAGGAAGCACAGCTGCGAAAAGAGCTACCGATCCAGACTAACGATATTTCCGGCTGGCCCCATGGTCCCGAGATCACTGCCCAGGCAGCCATAATAATGGAAGCCAACACAGGAACAATCCTGTATGCAAAGAATATCCACGAAGAGCTTTTCCCAGCCAGCACCACCAAGATCATGACCTGCCTACTGGCAGTTGAGAACTCCAGCCTTTCTGATGAAGTAACCTTCTCAGATGAAGCGGTCTTCAGCGTTCCAAAGGGCGGATCAAATATTGGAATGGACGTAGGACAGTCCATCACCATGGAACAGGCCCTTTA
>CAMVRW010000188.1 GCA_947169985.1 uncultured Butyrivibrio sp.
TTAGCCTGAATACCAGTTGTAATATTCAGTTGTCTGTTGGCATTCATGCCGGATATGTTGTGTTGAATTACCATATCTTGTTCCTTCTATGCATTGCTGACCAGCTACTTATTATATCGTCACCTTTTTTAGATTACTGAAGTAGCGCCAATACTCCCTGGTTGGTCTGATTTGCCTGAGCCAGCATTGCCTGCCCTGCCTGAGCCAGGATATTATTGTTGGAATATCTTACCATCTCGGTTGCCATGTCAGTATCTCGGATTCGAGACTCTGCAGCCTGTGTATTTTCTTCTACATTTCTGTTGTTCCTATAAGAATGCTCCAGCCTGTTCTGCTGGGCCCCCAAATTTGATCTCTCCGTACTTATGGTGATGATAGCTGTTTTTACTTTCTCTATTCCGGCTTTTGCGTTTTCATGAGAGGAAACATCAACATTATTTACGCCAATAATCTCACTGTTTATCCTGTTGATGGTCAGATACAACCCCTCGGTGATTTCCGGTCCTGTCTGAATCCACAAATCTCTTTTATCAAACTCAAGGGTTCCAGCCAGGTTAGAACAGTCGACTTTTCCCATTCCGGGTGCAAAATGATGATTCTTGGCTGCATTTTCTGTAGAATAACCTGATCCCGTATTGCCCCAAAGTACAAACTTTGTCGGTCCCAATCTCTCAATTGTATTGGAATGGCTGACACCTATAGAATCCTGCGTTGGGGCTGGCGCTCCGTTTAGCGGATTGTTGTAAGCGAAGTCGAATATCCTGTTTACTATATCTTCGCCGGACTGGCAACCTTTTATTCCGATTATGTAATGATGTGTTCCGCCGTCACCATATTGTTTTGATCCTTCAATCTTGCTAGTTGATGTTGTTGTATCAAATGTAAATTCAAATTTCTCCTGACAGTTCTGGGCACAGGTAAAAGAAAAGCCTTTTTCATTAAGTCCGCTTGCGACCAGCTTGTCCACCTCACTAAAATCCAGATAAGCTGCCGGATACCATAATCCATTTTTTTCGTAAGCTTCTGTCAGTGCTCCACTTTCAGCAGCTGAGGACTTGATAACATCTGAAAGTTTTACGGTCTTTGATTCTCCCGGAAACAGATCGTCAAAAAGAAGTCTCTCATTGAATGACGCGGTTGCTGAAATATGGTCTATTTCCTCTTTTAACTGATTTATCTCCTGTTGAATATAGCTTCTGTCCACCGATTGGAGGGTATCGTTGGCGGCCTTTATACAAAGCTCATTCATGCGCTGAAGCATATCCTGAACTTCCACCAGAGCAGAATCACCCACCTGAAGCAGGGAGATTCCATCCTGAATGTTCTCAGACCCCTGATTAAGTCCTCTTACCTGTCTTCTCATTTTCTCGGAAATAGCAAGGCCGGCTGCATCATCTGCAGCTCGATTGATCTTGTATCCGGATGACAGCTTTTCAGACGACTTGGCCTGTATGCCAGTCGTTATTCCAAGCTGCCTATTAGAATTCATCGCTGAAAGGTTGTGCTGTATTACCATGCCAAGATCCTTCTAAAACCCTGCCCCACATTTATTTAAGGGCATCTCCTAGAAAAGCTTCCGTGCAAATATACACCACATCCTTGCGGTCATTATTTATATCGGCACGACTACAATCTTCATTATATTTTTCTTTATAAAATGTTAATTTTTGGGATGCTTTGGTTCGATATAATGATTAATAATACCTTTAAATTTGGCAACTATAAGACCATGAAAAAATCGAAACACTTAATGGAACGAATAATGGCTGTTTTGCTGTCAGCGTCACTGGTCCTTACGATCATTAACCTGACAGCTTTTGCCATGCCATTTGATGAGGAGAGCATAAAAATTGTTGGTATTGGTGGGCTGGAAGATACTGTCAAAGAGCAGACGCTGAAAATGGGAGCATTAGAGAGCGATATTATTCTGCCTGACAGTCTTTTGGTAACTGTTGAAAAGTACAAGCTCCTTGAGAAGATAGAGGCCAATGAGCTAAAGGAAACAGGCGATAAGACAGAGAAAGAAAAGATCGAAAAGGAGAAGAAAGAAGAGGAACTCGAAGAAAAAAAGAACGATGTCGAGGAAGAGGGTGCTTTACCTGAAGAAGGAAAGGAGTCCACAAATCCAGAGGATAAAACTGATGAACAGAATGATTCGGAGATATCTGAAGGTGAAAGCGTCACCGAAAATGAAGCCTCTGCTGCAGAAGAAACGCAGACAGATCCTGGCGCACAGAATACCTCATCAGAAACTGGGCAGGATACTGGAAATGCCAGCACTAATGAGAGCACCGGTACAGATACTTCCGGAGAGGAGTCATCAGGGAATGGGGAATCAGAAGGGAACTCTGGCATAGAAGAAGGTGCTAATACTGAGTCCGGATCTGAGGATTCTTCAGATGGTGACAACGGGAACGAGGCATCAGAAGGTAATGAATCCACTGGCGAGACGGAGGGGCATGAGACGACAGATGGTAGCACTGCTGCAGAAAACGACAGCGCAAGAGCTACTTTTACAATTTCAGATTTCTTTAAGGCAATAACAGTTTATGCCGCTGAGCCGGATCCAGCGCAGAATTCAGTAAATGAAGATACTTCGAAAGATGCTGAGGATGAATCTGGGGAAGATGCAAAGGGAGCGACAGGTGATGGGACATCCCTGAACAGTTCCGAGGAAGAAGCAGGCGACGGAACTTCCACAGAAAAATCCGAGACCAAAGTAAATCCTGAGAAGGAAGAGCTTGAGTATGAGACTGAGTATGAGGATGTAGTTCTTTATGGCGTTACCTGGGAACTTGATAAGGAGAGCAGCTCTTTTAACAAGTTCACATCTGATGAACCGGGGGCAAAATTTGTATATGTTCCGGTTGTTCCCGGAAGCTTTAAAATAGCATGCGATTATCCTTCAATAACAGTTACCATTGAGGAATCTCTGGAAAGAGAAATGCGCTCGGCTCCATTTAGCCAGAGCTGTGTGGTAGATGGTGTCTACATCACGGTGTTTGCTGATGCGGGCGTATTTCCTGAGGATGCGAGGCTGACAGCTGAAAGAGCCTCTGATCAAACAAGAGAAAATGCGGAAGAGGCTGTTGAGGATCAGAGAGGCGGCGACTGCAACGTTGTGGCTTCCTATGTCTTTGACATAAAGATTCTTGATGGGAACTGGAGAGAAATACAGCCTGACACTTCAAAAGGAAAGGTGAAAGTTGCCTTTAGCCTTAACGAGGCTTCAAATGATAACCTTGATGTGGAAATCTATCACATTTATGAGGACGGCGGAACCTGCGCACAGAAGCTTGATGCATCCACCGAGGGAGATACTGTGGTGGCTGAGACTGAAGGTTTCTCGGCATATTCACTTCAGGTTACTTATGGCGTTAAGATGTATCAGTTTACGACTCTTCCAGCCAAGCTATCACAGATAATACAGGAAGTTGCATTAACCGGTACACCTGTATCAGCCCCTATCCCCAGCAATGCAACTCTTATCACAGTGACATCTGATCAGAATGGAGATTATGACATTGACTGTACGGACAATTTCAGCTCTGTGGAATGGCTTAAGGTTGAGCTGGATGACGGGAATACATACAAAATCCTGCTGACACAAGGTTATAAACAGGCAGGAGGCGGATCTGTAATATACGAAAACGGGTTTAATCAGCCTGCTCAGGATCTTATTGATGTAGTATTGGGAAATGGTGTTGTTGCTTCCGGTCAGGTTAGGAATGGTACGGCCTATACCTTTGGAAATGGCACTGTTGATGTTGGTATGTCCTCTGGTATTATGCTGGACACGAGCGGAAAAACCCCAAATACAACACGAGATCCTGATCTTGCTGCTCTATGTCAGAGCTTGAATGTCTCATACGGAGGAGATACTTCTGTTCTTGAGTTTGAGATGCAGGCTACAGGAACAGAGCTGGTATTTAACTATGCTTTTGCGTCAGATGAGTTCGATCAGGGACCAAGATATAATGATGTTTTTGGCTTGTTCATTAGCATTAATGGAGGTCCATATCAGAATATTGCGCTGATAACCAGGACAAATGGCGATCAGGTTCCTGTAACAATCATAAATCTTCGAGCAGGGCTTGATGGCACGGAAATGAACAATGGACAGTCCACTACCCTTGGTGGTAATCATACCCTTTTTACAGAAAAGGCCATTACACTTCTTGGAAATATAAATGGTATATCCAATATTTTCACGGCCAAGCAAAGTGTTAATATAGGCGATACTATAAAGCTTAAGTTCGCAATTTGCGATGTGGGAGACACCTCACATAATTCCTATGTCTTTATCGAGGCCGGTTCTGTTCATTTCAACGCGCCTGATGGTAAAAACGATTATCCCAGTGAGGAAATCTACAACCTGGATCCGGAGGCTTTATTTGAAGTGTCCTACGGCGGAGATACGCATCCTATCACTTCTTCATCAGCAGGAAAGATTCCTATGGAAGGAACTGATGATAATGGCGATACATATAGCCTATTGGGAAAGACTATCAATATAGTCAAAAAGGGAGATGGCACACATCAGGATTCCCAGCCCCAGACTCTTTCTGTTGCAGGAAGACCAGATGTCATAGATGTTGATATTTCTGAAGGATCAAGGGAGGTATCTACAACGGATACCAGCATAGTTCTTACACTGGATAATTCGGATCCTGACAGAATGCGGCAGCAATACAGGCTTTTTGATGGTTACGGAAATCCTATAAGCGGATTTGACTGGCAAAATGCCGGGGATCTGGGAGGAAATCTGTACTACGAGGGGCTAGATCCGGATACCGATTATTTAATAAAGATATATATTCCCGCTACTGATAGTTATCCCAAGTCTTTCACAACACCAGGGGTAAGGATCAGGACTGCCTCTACGCCTACACCTCCACCTGAAAAAAAGACCGAGGTTGTGGTGGATGCAGAGGGAGGCCCTATAAGTAGTGCCAGTGTTAAGGGACTTGATGAATACACTCAGGAGCAGGTAGGACAGAAAGTAATTGCGCGTCTGAATATTTCCTCTAAGAGTGAGACAGCAGTAAGTCCGACAACGGTGTCTTATGTGAGATCAGATCTTAAAGCTCGTTATCCCTCTTCTTCTGAGGATCATATCTTTGCTGAGTACCTGGACATGAATGTAACCAGGCAGATTGATGATGGACCAATTGAATATATTCCGG
>CAMVRW010000189.1 GCA_947169985.1 uncultured Butyrivibrio sp.
TTCCTGCCGATAACAGGGAAGCAGTATATGAGAGAATGATCTCAGAGCGTAACAACATTGCAGCTTCCTACGAGGCTGAAGGTAATGCTGAAGCTCAGAAGATCAAGAACGAGACAGACAAGAAGGTTGCCATCCTTAAGGCAGATGCTGAAAAGACAGCAGCTAAGCTTGCCGGTGAAGGTGAGGCTGAGTACATGAAGACTTTGTCAGAGGCCTATAACACCCCTGAAAAGTCAGAGTTCTACAACTTTATGAGATCACTTGATGCATTTGAGGAGTCTCTTGGAAAGGGTGAAAAGACAATCATCCTTGATAAGAATTCAGAGCTTGCTAAGATGTTCTACAATAACTACTAAAAAAGATACAGGTCCGGGAACCCCACGTGTTCCCGGACCTGTTTTATATTGGTTTAAAGTAATGCCTGAAGATCTTTGAAGAAGCTTGGGTAGGAGATTCCTACGCATTCGTCTTCCATAATTCTGGTGGTACCTTCCGCAGCCAGTGCAGCAATAGCGAAGCTCATGGCAAGACGGTGGTCCTTATGGGAGTCGATGTCAGCGCCTTTAAGTGGCTTTCCACCGTGGATAATCATGCCATCCTCTGTGGCTTCGATGTCGCAGCCCATTTTTGTAAGGCCCTGTACCACTGCATCAATTCGATTTGATTCCTTTATCTTTAGCTCAGCTGCGTCCTTGATGATTGTATCGAAGTCCCTTGTGGCCGCCAGTACAGCTACTACAGGAAGCTCGTCTATCATTGTCGGTATCTCTTTTCCTCCGATAACAAACTGGCGATTCTCGTTACCGTGAAGTTCTGAGTACTTAACCAGAATGTCTGCCTTGGGTTCTCCAGACTCATCAAGGTTAAGGAGAGTTATGTCTGCCCCCATCTGATTGAGAACGGTAAGGATACCGGCTCTTGTTTTGTTAATTCCTACATTTCTGATAAGGAGCTCTGAACCAGGGACCATCAAAGCTGCGACGATAAAGTAAGCAGCAGAGGAGATATCTCCCGGAACATTTATCTTGTTTCCGTGAAGTGGCATTCCCGGATGAAGGATACATACAGCGCTTCCATCACGGGCTACTTCGTTGTGGATGTCAGCACCAAAGGCTGAGAGCATGATCTCTGTGTGATTCCTGGAAAGGGCCGGTTCATAAACTATGCTGTCCCCTTCGGCATAAAGACCTGCAAGCATGATGCAGCTCTTTACCTGAGCTGAAGCCACAGGATTTATGTAGGTTATACCACGAAGTGACTTTCCTCCGGTGAATCGCAGAGGTGCACAGTCGTTACCATATACTGAGACCACATCAGCACCCATCTGGCCAAGAGGCTTCATGATGCGCTTCATAGGCCTTTTTTCAATGGAATTGTCACCGGTGATCATGGAATCAAAGGGCTGAGCAGCTAAAATGCCTGACATGAGCCTGGTTGTGGTTCCACTGTTGCCGGTATAAAGGGTGGAAGTGGGGGCTGAAAAGTTATGCAGACCTCTTCCATGAACAGTTATGGTTGGAACCCCGTTTGTGGGGCTTATGGAATGCTCGATGAGAACACCCAGTTTTTTGAAGCAGTCAATAGTGGAGAGACAGTCAGCACTCTCGAGGAAGCCTGTAACCTCAGTTGTTCCCTGGGCAAGGGCTCCAAACATGATACTTCTGTGGGAAATGGATTTATCTCCCGGAACGAAAACGTCTCCTTTCAGGGGACGGGATGCTTTTTCAAGGGCAATCATGGTTTTCCTCCGCAAAATCACTTTACATAGAAACTATAACCTGAAGAAGAGAGTATCTCTTTTGCCTTATCAAGCTCTTCCTGACCGGGAAGCTCGATACGAAGGGTTCCTCTTTCATACTCTCTGTTGTGAACAATGCCCATATTCTTGATGTTGATAAGGTTATCTGAAAGAAGTGTGGCAACCTTGGCAAGATTACCGGGCTTATCATCAATTTCAACGTGAATGTCGTAGACCTTTTTGATAGGTCCGCTGCCGGCATCAACAAAGGACTCGCGGTATTCTCTGGCTGAGGAAAAGAACTCCAGCACCTTTTTCTCGTTATGCTCGTCGATGGCCAGCTTTATGTCACAAAGGGAATCTATATATCTTCCCAAAAGCTCTGAAATATTGAAGGAATTAGTCATGCAGATCTGATCCCACATGACAGGGGAAGAGGAGCTTATCCTGGTGATATCCTTGAAACCACCTGCTGCGATGGTCTTCATAAGCTGATCCTCTGAATCGCTGTTTTTTACAAGATTGACCAGGGAAGCTGAGATCACGTGGGGTACATGGCTTATGGCAGCGGTGATATAGTCGTGCTGCATGTAGGGCACAACCAGTGGCAGAGCCCCAAGGTTTTTAACCAGCTCCACGTAATCTGCAAGCCTCTTTTCATCAGTGGCTTCAGTCTTGGTGAGGATGTAGTAGGCATTTTCCAAAAGCTTCGCCTTGGAGTTGCTAAAGCCGATCCTCTCTGTGCCTGCCATCGGGTGTCCTCCGATGAACTGGGATTCCAGCGAAAGCTCTTTTACCACCTCATGGATACAGGTCTTGACGGAGCCAATATCTGTGATGGTGGTCTTTTCGTTAATATAAGGCAAAAGAGCCTTAAGATTCTCGTTATTTATCTCCACCGGTGCGCAAAGGAAAATGTAATCGCACTGATTAAAGTCCTGACCTATTTCGTACAGGGGCTTGTCGATTATCTTCTCCTGAAAAGCAGCATCAACAGTGGAAGCGTGGGGTGTATATGCGATGATCCTGGATCCAGGGGAAAAGAGCTTTATGGCCCTTGCAATTGAGCCTCCTATGAGTCCAAGACCGATAAAACCGTAGGTTTTCTGGTCCAATTGTGAAAAACCTCCCATTTAATCAAGAGTGTCGTATCTCACTATACCACTTTAAAGTGCAAAAATCAACAACAATATATTTGTGCAAAACTCCCTATTATACTTGTTTTGGGACATGTTTTTTAGTAAAATGGTTATATGATTTTCTTGGGGGACTGTATCATATCTCATACATTTTACCCAAAATAGCCAAACTGGAGGACTAGATATGAACGTTTACACAACGGACAAGATTCGTAACGTAGTACTGTTGGGGCACGGCGGAGCAGGAAAGACTACTCTCGCAGAAGCAATGGCTTACCTTGCAGGCATAACCTCCCGCATGGGAAAGGTTGAGGACGGAAACACCTTAAGTGACTTTGATAAGGAAGAGCAGAAGAGAGGTTTTTCAATCAGCACAACCACAATCCCTTTGGAGTGGGAAGGCCATAAGATCAACCTGCTTGATACACCCGGTTTCTTCGATTTTGTTGGTGAAGTAGAAGAGGCTATTAGCGTAGCAGACGCAGCCATCATCGTTGTTTCCGGTAAGGCTGGAATAGAAGTTGGAACAGAGAGAGCATGGGACCTTTGCGAAAAGTATAAGCTTCCACGTATGTTCTTTGTAGCAGATATGGATATCGATGATGTTTCCTACAGACAGGTGGTTCAGGATCTTACTGATAAGTACGGTAAGAAGATGGCTCCATTTAATCTGCCTATCCGTGAGAATGAGAAGTTCATCGGTTACGTAAACGTTATTCAGGAGAAGGGCTTTAAGTGGCAGGGCAAGGAAGTTGTTGAGATTCCTGTACCTGATTACAATGAGGCAAACCTTAAGCTCTTTAGAGATACTCTTATCGAGACAGTTGCTGAGACATCAGAGGAGTTCATGGACAGATACTTCAATGGTGATACCTTCTCAGAGGCTGAGATCAGAGCAGCAGCTCGCAGCAACGTTTGTGACGGCTCCATCGTTCCTATCGAGATGGGTTCCTCCACACTTTGCCAGGGTATCTACACACTGCTTGATGATATCGTAAAGTATATGCCAAGCCCAGAGAACCGTAAGATGGCTGGTATCAATACAAATACAAATGAGATCTTCGAAGCTGACTTCGATTTCTCAAAGCCAAAGACAGCTTTCGTATTCAAGACCATGATCGATCCTTTCATCGGTAAGTATTCACTTATCAAGGTTCGTTCAGGTGTCCTTAAGCCCGACGACACAATGTTCGTTGCAAGCAAGGATCTTGAGGTTAAGATCGGTAAGCTCTATGTCCTTCAGGGCAACAAGGCAACTGAAGTTACAGAGCTTCACGCTGGTGATCTTGGCGCTCTTCAGAAGCTTGATATTGCAACAGGCGACACTCTTTCAACCAAGGCTACACCTGTTCAGTATGCTAAGATGGATATCTCACAGCCTTATACATACATGAGATATCACGCTCAGAACAAGGCTGATATTGATAAGATTTCTCAGTCTCTTGCAAAGCTTGCTGCTGAGGATCAGACCATCAAGGTTGTGAACGACGCCGAGAACCGTCAGACACTTCTTTATGGTATGGGCGATATGCACCTGGATGTTATCCAGAGTAAGCTTGCAAACGTATACAAGGTTAACATCGACCTTACAAAGCCAAAGGTTGCTTTCAGAGAGACAATCCGTAAGAACTCTGATGTTGAGTATAAATATAAGAAGCAGACCGGCGGACATGGTCAGTACGGACACGTTAAGATGCGCTTCGAGCCATCAGGCGATCCACTTACACCATATGTATTTGAGCAGGAGGTTGTAGGCGGAGCAGTTCCTAAGAACTACTTCCCTGCAGTAGAGAAGGGACTTGCAGAGTCTGTTCAGAGAGGACCTCTGGCAGCTTATCCTGTAGTTGGTGTTAAGGCCGTTCTCTATGATGGATCATACCATCCTGTAGATTCTTCCGAAATGGCATTCAAGGTTGCTGCTTCAGGTGCATTCAAGAAGGGCTTCATGGAAGCTGGCCCTGTTCTCCTTGAGCCAATCGTTTCTCTTAAGGTTACTGTACCTGACAGCTTCACCGGCGATGTAATGGGTGACCTTAACAAGAGAAGAGGACGTGTTCTTGGAATGAATCCTTCACTTACAGGTAAGCAGGTCATCGAGGCTGAGGTTCCTATGATGGAACTCTTTGGATATTGCACACAGCTTCGTTCCATGACCGGAGGTGCAGGAGACTTCGAGTACGAGTTCGCAAGATATGAGCAGGCTCCTTCAGATGTTCAGGCCAAGGAAGTTGCCGACAGAGCAGATAAGGTTGCAGCAGCAAATTCAGAAGAGTAAAGAGCTTTATAATTTATAACAAT
>CAMVRW010000190.1 GCA_947169985.1 uncultured Butyrivibrio sp.
ACTATATTATGGGGAGCAACCCTGCTTTTGGCAGAGCTGCTCCCCTATATCTACAGAGTTTAAGCAGTGAAAAAAGAACGCCACTTCTTACAAAGTAGCGTTCATGCTTCCAAGCTTGTAGCCCTGCATATCCAGGGTAACATATAAAAATCCTATTTCTTTGAATTTACTGTATACTTCCTCTCTGACACCTTCGGAAGCCAGGCGGGGAATATCCACAGCCGGAACTTCAATCCTCGCAATATTTCCGTGCATTCGCACACGTTCTTCATAAAAACCAAGCTTAATAAGAAATTCCTCAGCAGCTTCCACCATCTGAAGCTTTTCTTTTGTTATCTCTTCACCATAGACAAAGCGGCTGGCAAGACAGGCATAAGAAGGCTTACTCCAGGTAGGAAGTCCCATAGCCTTGGAAATCTCACGGATATCACTCTTATATAGATTAGCAGCTCTTAGGGGGCTCTTTACAGACAGCTCATCCACCGCCTTAAGTCCTGGTCTGTAATCTCCCAGATCATCCATATTGGAGCCCTCAGCCACATATTCTATGCCATTTTCCGTAGCAACTCTCATTATCTCTGAGAAAATCTTCCTTTTACAAAAATAGCATCTTTCAGGAACGTTTTCCCTAAAGCCTTCAATTGAAAGAGGATCAATCTCCACAATGACATGCCTGATCCCTCGCTCCTTGCAGAAGGCCTTTGCCTCTTTAAACTCCCTTTCAGGTATCTGGGCTCCAAAAGTAGTTATGGCAAGGTTCTTATCTCCCAGGACTTCACTAGCCACAGTTATAAGGAATGAAGAATCTACACCTCCGGAAAATCCTACCGCTAAGGATCCCAACTCCTTAATGTAGGTTTTCAGGTCATCAAGTTTTTTAACCAATTCCGGCGAAAGTGTATTCATGCAGTTTCTCCTTTAACAAGAAATTACATCTTCAATCAATCTTAAACTCATAGGCAGTATTGTAAGTAGCTACATACAGCTTATCACCTAACACCTCAAACTGATCAGGAGCTGAGTTCACAGGAATCTTATCCATCTCCTGTCCGGTAAAGCGGTCCAGAAGGTAGATGTAATCAGGTTCCGCAGTAAAACCATAGCCACAAATAATAGTATCCTTCACAATTTCAAAATTGTTGGCATTTGCCACAAGGGGCTGGCTTCTCCATAAAACATATCCTGTATCAGGCTGAATAGCAACCATGTAGCTGCTGTTAGGCTCTTCAGAAGAATAGCCATTGATGATAATAGACACATAAAGTGTTCCATCGTAGATCTTTGCCCATCTTATAAACTGTGTAGAGTTCGACACTCTTCCTTTTTCTTCATCAGGACCATTACAAAGGGTACTCAGATCCAGGTTATATAAAACCTTTGTATAGTCCCTGTCATGTATTAGCAATCCGGTATTCATATATCCATATTCTACTGGATTTACGCCCTCATAGTAGTACTCGTCATCATAATAAGGCATATTCCGCTGCTCGAAGCCGTTCTCATTAGCCCATTTATATGTATCAAGCCAGTCTGTCTTCTTCTCGCTGATCTTGGTGATCTTAATGTGCTCACCATCATCCGGGCCTCTTCCATCCTCTGTGTATGCACTCCAGGTCTTATTTGGTACAGTTATAACATCAACAGAGTCTGCATCTGACTCGTACAAATTCAGATCAGTTTCTTCCCACTGGAATACCTCTTTTTCCAGTGACCTTGAATCAGACATCTTATCCCTATCGAAATCCGAATCAGGTTTAAATACAGGCTGAATAAGATCAGGATACTTGTCATAAGAAAGGAGGGTCTCAAATTCTCCCGCTGCATAGGATGCAACCTCATAGGGGGAATAATAAATACGAAGTCCCTGGCTGTTAAGGCTCCAGGTGAAGCCATCCTCCATGAGCTTCTGTCTGAACGCATCCGTAACATCCTGATCAGCTTCCCTATAGATCATGGATTCAAACTCATCTACAGTATCAGGATACGCCTCATAGAGAGCATCCTTAAAGATCTGGGGTGCACCATCCACATCTTTAAGCACATCCTGAAGGGGCACTACTTTTCCTGTAGCAGGGTCCATGTTTATAGAACCTGTGGAATGACTAGGATGTGCTCCTCCGGCATCATCATAGAAGTAAACCATAAGGGTAAAGAGCCTGTCGTCTGCTCTTTCAATATCAGCCCCGATATCAGACTCAAAGGCCACTCCCTGCTGAAAATCCATCTTCTCATAGCCTGCGTATTCATTCACGTAAGCTTTAACATTTACAGACCAGTCATAGTTAAGGCTTGAAACCTCGGTCTGAAGCTTAGGATACTGATTCCCATAGCTTTCTGTCAGTATGATCTCAGGATAGCTTCCTATAGCCTCCACCTTACCGTCCTTTTCGCAGGCAAGGTTGTGCAAAAGGACCTGGAACACCTCCTTTGCTGCCTCATCGCTTTGTACATCGGCGGCGGAGGATTCTGCTGAAGACGACTCAGATAGTGCCTGCGTAGGAGCTTCCACAGCGCTTTCACCAGAACTCTCATTATTCTTTTTTCCACATCCTGCAATAGCCCCTGTTAAAAGAGCTGTTGCCATAATACACACTAATACTCTCTTTTTCACAATATGATCCACTCCTCTTTTTTAGCTATTCTCATTGACGTAAATAGTTAACCTGCTCTGGATAATATCCGTTACCTCTTTTGCACTCTTCTGATCATTAAAGAATGCCGTTGCTTCTTCCATTATAATACTGTTAACGCTCTGGTTAGGTGCATAGACCATGGTCAGTGACTGCACATAGTCCTTCATAAGCTGAGCTTCTTCCTTGGTCAGGGGCTTTAATTCAATCTGCTGATCACCAATGTAGCTGTATTCCTTTTCGTATACCTTATAGCCATTCTCATCAAGCCAGAAAGAATTATCCAAAGAGTCTTCCGCCATCTTGTCAAAGTAATCCTTCCTGATAGGGAAATCGTAGAGCAGATTATTCTGGTAATCATCCATCAAGAACTGCCTGATGAAATCCCAGCATACATCAGGGTGCTTGGACTGTGAGCTGATGGCAAATCTATAGTTGGCGTTGATTACCGAGCAGTTGATACCAAGATCATTTGGGAATCCAATAAAGGAAATATCATCCCCAAATCTTCCCTGCTTCGTTCTTGCATAGGAACGGAAATTATTAAGGTACGTCAGATCAAACAGTGCGTCCCCCTTGAAAAGAGCTGCATCATCATATTCATTGTACATGTCGTCCGAAATCTCTTTTGGGAACTGCTTTGCAAACTCTAAAAGCTCTGTAAAGCTCTCGTCGTCAAAATGACACTTCTTGTTCTCCCAATC
Source organism: uncultured Butyrivibrio sp. (assembly GCA_947169985.1). GTDB lineage: Bacteria > Bacillota > Clostridia > Lachnospirales > Lachnospiraceae > Butyrivibrio. The sequence goes on from CAMVRW010000190.1 coordinate 3,335, forward strand.
GATGTACTTATCACCTGAAGTCATAAGTCCATAGTTAAGAATAGTTTCCTGACTGACAAGACCAAAGGCATCTGAAATCTTAACACCTTTTGCCTCTATAAGATCCTGGCAGTCCTTCAGAGTAAGTGTCTCCTGTCCCTTAAGATATGATTTCTTAGTTGTAACTGTGTTGATGTAATAGGATGGAACAAGCTGGTAGAGCCTGTCTCCTGTCTTAAAGGCCTCAAACACATTGTCTACAAACTTCACATCCTTAAGATCCGGATCAGCATTGATGAAAGGCAAAAGGTCCACAAACAGGCCCTTGTTGATATAGCTGTCCACTGGCTCCTCTGAAGCAAAGAGCATAATGTCAGGTGTGTTTCCGGATACAATATCCAGATTGAACTGAGTAGCTCCTGCATTCCAGTCATCGCCGGAAGTAAGGCTGGTGTAGTCCACAACCTTTATCCTGTATTCATCATTTTCCTGATTGAACTTATATGCCCTCTGACGAATATCATAGTCAATAAAGCTACCTGCTATGGTCAGAGTAGTCTTTTCCTTAACCTGATCTGCAGGGACCTTAGCAAGCCTGAAAAGTGCATAATCTCCATCTCCATCAGGAAGATTTGCAATGAATTCCTGATCGCTTATAGCAACGATAGAGCTTAAGGAATAATCAACACTTATATCTGAGAATACATAATCTATCAGCTTTTCCAGCTTATCCTTGCTCATATCGTAGCCATATATTCCGTCAGATCTGGACACATAAAGGTCGTATCCGTTTCCACCAAAGAAGATATAGTTATCATAAGTACCAAAGGCAGATGACTTCTCTCCCATCTTTCCTGTAGCAGCGTCAAAGGGGTAAAGTTCAATTCCCTTCTGTCCCCAGAGGGATGCAAATAACTGGCCGTCAAAGCCGTTATAAAGGCTTATGGAAGAATCCGCATAGGGACTGCTCTTATCTGTGGTATCAAGGAGCATCTTAAAAGAGCTGTCGGCTTCATTAAAGCGCTGAATGCCCTTTGTTGAACTAAGGAGCACTCCGTAATCTTCGGAGTAGATCATGGAAAAAATTGAGAAGTAGCTGTTTTCATCCACGTTCTCATCAAGACAGATCCTGTAAAGCTCATTGCCTTCCGGATCATACTTCACCAGATACTGATGATCCTCCTCATCTCCCATGTACATGGCCATGGCTTCCGGGTCAGTATCAACTTCAGCAGCATCATCAACCACAATGATCTGTTCAGAATCCATTCGAATTTCTGCATCAGCTTCTTCATTAGCATCTGAACTGGAATCTACATCTGCCTCGGAACTTGCTTCAGAGCCGTCTTCAGAACTTGCCTCTGAGCTGCCTTCTTCCGGATATGAATCTGCCTCGTCCGGATCAGAATAAAGCTCCACATTATCATCCATATAATTATAAATTTCAAGGATAGCGTACATATTTCCATCCTTGTCGAAGTTAATAAAGCTGTGGTTCTCGTTATCAGCCTCTGCTACCTTGTAGGACTTAACATCGCTTCCATCCTGGTTAAAAGAGATAATAGCCATCTTTCCGGCATTGGCGTAAGTAGTTGCGTAAACCCTTTCTCCTACAAGTTGAATCCTGTTATAATCCTTCGCAGCCTGATCACCCAGATCCAGCTTCTGAGTCTTAAAAACACAGTCCTTGGAGCCGCTGGTAGCCTGATCAATTATGCTTCCGCTATCTTTTCCCTTGCCACAGCCCGTGAGCCCTGAAATGGCAAGAACAGCAATCATAAAGCCGGCAGCGATTCGCCTCCCAACAATCCTTTCCTTTTTCATAATTTCTCCTCTCTGCATAAACCATCAC
>CAMVRW010000191.1 GCA_947169985.1 uncultured Butyrivibrio sp.
CTGTGGCATACCTTGTCCCATCATAGATGGATCCATACCAGGCATTCCCATTTGCTGTGGTGCAGCTGCAGGTGCTGGTTCCGGAGCAGGTGCAGCTGCAGGAGCAGGCTCAGGTGCAGCCTCAGCAGCGCTTGCATCACCAGCTATTACAGTATCCTTAAGAGTCTTAGCGAAATCTATAGGATACAGCTGCATAAGAGTTGAATCCACCAGATCTCCTACCTGCATTTTAAAGGAAATCTTTACGAAAGTGCCTGTCAGGAAATCTGCAATATCTGACGGATCGTCATTGATCATGTCAAGGAGAGTTGACTGTGGTGGACTTATATCTACCTTCTGATTAATCATGGTAGAAAGAGATGTGGCAGCAGCTCCCATCATCTGGTTCATAGCCTCGGAAATAGCAGAAAGCTGAAGCTCTCCGATCTCTCCTTCTGTATTGGTACCATCACCACCCATCATAAGGTCGGTGATCACCATAACATCATGCTCTTTCAGAATCAGGATATTTGTTCCATCAAGACCAACTGTGTACTTGATCTGAATGAATACACAGGGCCTCTCATAGTTCTGTATCACATTTTCCCAGTTAGCCAGTTCAACCTGAGGAGTGGTAATATTTACCTTCTGGTTGACAAGGGAGTACAGCGTTGTAGCTGATGATCCCATGCTGATATTGGCAACTTCCCCAATGGCATCCTTTTCAGTATCAGTAAGAAGAGACTCATCAATACCGCTACTTCCGCCTCCGCCAAAATCTGCAGGCGCATCGCCACCTCCTAGATCAGCATCCCCAGGAGCATCTGCAGGTGCAGCATCGCCCCCACCGGAAGTATCCATACCGGCTAGCAAAGCATTAATTTCGTCCTGAGATAACATTCCATCCATGCTCCTACTCTTCCTCCTCTCTTACAACCGACGTGATCCGTACGGCATATTTGTCTTTTGCTGTACCGGGCAAAGCGGTAAATTTATAGATATTCCCAACAAATATCTGCATATCCGTATTTACCCGATTATCAAGTCTTATAATATCTCCGGCCTGTAAATGCACGAAGTCATTAACTGAAACATTACATCTTCCAAGGACAGCCTTCACAGGCACATCCACATGTCTGACCATAGCCTCCAGATGTTCCTCGTAGTCCTCTTCTGCGTTCTTCTGCATCGTAGAGAACCAGAACTTGGTGTTCAACTTATCCATAACACTCTCTAACGTGAAATATGGAAGGCAGACGTTCATAAGTCCCTCTGTATCACCTATCTTGATGTTAAGAGTTACAATGGCAATCATATCAGTAGGTGAAATAACCTGGGCGAACTGTGGGTTTGTCTCGATCCTTTCCATAACAGGATTGATGGCCACAACGTTCTGCCACGGCTCAACCATAAGCTGCATACATATGGTAACCAGCTTCTCTATGAGAGGCATCTCGATGTCAGTAAAGGGTCTCGGCTTGTCCAGTCCGTTTCCTTCACCTCCCAGCATTCTGTCAATGAAGGAAAATCCGATGTTAGCCTGAAGCTCAAGGATAATAGTTCCCTGTAACGGAAGGAAACTAATGACACCCAGGATAACAGGATTGGAAAGGGCGTTGCTAAACTCTGAATAGGTTACAGTCTCTGAGTTTGCCACGGAAACCGATACGTTCTTACGCAAATACAGAGGCAATGTGGTGGACAAAAGACGACCGTAATGCTCGTAGATCATCTCCAAAGTACGAAGATGTTCCTTGGAGAACTTGGCCGGACGTTTGAAGTCGTAATCCTTGACCTTCTTCTCGTCCGTGGCCTGCATCTGGTCCACATCAAGCTCACCTGTTGAGAGTGCTGACAGCAGACTATCTATTTCGCTTTGTGATAGTACTTCACTCAAGGCTTATCTCCTTAAATTAATAATTAGTTATAAAGTACGCTTGAGAAGCTGCAGTCATAGATAAAGTTCGAATTGAACATTTCCTGAACATCCTCAAGAATAGTCTCTCTTGCAGTCTCATCTGCTCCAGCCTGAAGTTCTTCAAGAGTGTAGCTGGAAAGAGTGCTTGTGATTGTTGATTTAACTACTTCTTTTACGTTGGCGAGGTTATCTTCTGTACCAAGAGTTGCATAATCTGCACTTGCCTTGTTGAGAGAGAATACAACCTCAACAACCATATAATGCTGCTTACCATCAGCGCCCTGCTTAAGGTTGATTGTAAGCTTTTCATCTCCTGTAAAGCCCCAGGTAGCCATATCTGTTACAGCTACAACACCTGATGCAGATCCGGAAAATCCTCCGGTGGAACCGCCATTTGCCTCAAGCTCCAGAGCTGCTGCAATGTCTGAAATGATCTTAGCTGTCTGAGAGTTTGTTGTCATGACACTGAGCATCATAAATCCGGTCATTGCCAGATTGACAATAAGAAGTGCCAGAATGATTATTGATAAAAGATTCTTTTTCATAAGTTTTCATTCTCCTTAAGGTTTTAGTATGAAGCACTTAATGGATTATAGATCTTTATTTCTACTCTTCTGTTACGGGCTCTGCCCTCATCAGTAGAGTTATCCGCTATAGGATCGTACTGGCCTCTCCCCGTATGGACCAGGTTCGCAGGATCTAAAGTGGTATGTTCACACAGATAATAGAAGATTGAAAGAGCTCTTCCTGCGCTAAGCTCATCGTTGTTGGCATATTTCCCACCGCCGGACATAGGCACATTATCCGTGTGACCTTCGATCTCAATGGTTCCACCGGCATAGGACTCCAAGATCTGTCCAACCTTGTCTATAACAGGAATTGCATCCTCTTTAATATCCGTCTTACCTGAATCAAAAAGGATTGATCCCTGGATTGTAAGCTGTACATACTGGCTGGTGTAGTTCAGGGATACAAGATTATCTATCTCACCCTGATCCAGGGCCTTTTCAATCTTCTCTGCCAGTTCTTCAGAAGCCTCCAGCTGCTCTTTCTCTGCAGCCTCCATAAGCTCCTGTTGATCCATATCTCCCACATCTGCTGTTTCAGAATCTGAGTCATCGCCGCTCTGAGCAAGACCCATGGATGTTACGTAACTGGAAAGCTCTGTAAGCTGGGATACACCATCTCCGATAAGAGCTCCCTGGCCAATAGCCATCTCACCGCCTGAAAAAATACCAAATGCGGAACTGAAGGAAGCTGCAACCTCTTCGAATTTTGCTGCGTCCATAGTAGCCATAGAGAAAAGCAAAACGAAGAAACAAAGGAGCAGATTCATCAGGTCACCAAAGGTACCCTGCCACGCAGGCAAGCCAGGTTTTATTTCTTCTGGTTTCTTTGCCATTTATTATTCTCCTCCGCCATCTCCGGAACCATTTTCAGCTTCATAAGCTGCTCTGTCACTAGGTGACAGGAAGGACTTAAGCTTCTCCTCTGTAACACGGGGGTTTTCACCTGCCTGAATAGAAAGAAGTCCTTCAATAACAATACTTTTTGCCATATATTCAGCGTTATCCCTTGCCTTAAGCTTATTCTCAGCAGGATAACAGAACCAGTTCGCAAGAACGGATCCGTAGAATGTCGTAATGAGGGCAACCGCCATGGACGGTCCGATTGATGAAGGATCTGACATGTTCTGAAGCATCAGAACCAGTCCAAGAAGGGTTCCGATCATACCCCAGGAAGGACCCATACCTGCAACATCACCGAAGAAGGAATAATTGGATTTATGTCTCTCGGACATGGCATCAATCTCAGCCTCGAGAATGCTTTTAACAAGTTCAGGCTCAGTACCGTCAACTATCAGCATGACACCTTTTTTCATGAAGGCGTCTTCAAGATTACCTGCAGCTTCTTCCAGAGCAAGCAAGCCCTCTTTTCTCGCTGTATTAGATAAGTCAATAATGCTCTTGATGGTAGTCTTGGTATCATCATTAGGCATTTTAAATATCAGCGTATAGGACTTAAGACCGCTAATAAAGCTGGGCATACTTCTTGACGCAAGAACCGCCATGAAAGCACCACCGAATGTGATCATCGCAGATGGAGCATCCAAAAAGTATTTAACACCGGTGATTCCGGCGGAAAATACAATACTGAGGATCATGAACAGAAAACATAATCCAACACCAAGTAATGACGCAATATCCACAACAAATCCTCCTTAATAAAATAGTTTATTCTACTTTCTGAGAATTGATGATCTTATATATTTCCTCAGGTTTTTCCTTAACCAAGAGTTTTCTTCCGGACATTAAAATAATGACTGTGTCGGGATTAGCCTCGACAGTCTCAATAAGGTCAGCATTTATGTATATTTTTCTGGTATCCAACTTGGTAAGCTCGATAATTGAACCCATAGCAAAGGCCACCTTTCGGAACCGATAATTTCACTTCTTGCAAAAATTTCAATCTGTATTGAAATTAAATTTCTCTTTGCTCTAATTTTACCACGTTTCCGAGGTTAAATCTCCTGGAAACGTTCACAATTTGGACATAATTGAAGCATAATTTCACTTGTTGGGAATTATTTTGAAACAAAATTCAGAACCGTAACCTTCCCCCCAACAAAAAGAATAATCAATATAAATGCATTATCATGGCATAATACTACATATTGTGGTATTAAAAATATTTTACCACTAATATTCAATACTTAACAGTACAATTTTAATATTTTCCTTTAAAAAAAGAATAAAAAAGACCCCCTGGGGCTATCTCCTGCCTCGGGGGTCCATCCCATTTATACTTTATCTTCCATGAATTAAGGAAAGATCAGCTTCCCATATCATCCATAGTCTGTACAAACTGCTCTCTTACATCAATGGGAATATTCTTTGAAGAATCCTCGGATCCAAGTGCTTCGATCGCTTCACCGCTTCTTTCGTTCTCTGTCTCTTTTGCCGCATCATTTGTTATATCATTTGATGCCTTGCTAAATTCTGCCTTAAGCTGTTCTTCTCTGGCAGCTCTGGATTCCATCTCCTGATTATAGGTTGTCTGGGAAATATCACCCTGAAGATACTTCCTTTGAAGTTCCGCATCAGAAACGCCCTGAAGAGAAGTCTCTGCAGATACTGCAGATGAAGTCGTCTCAGCAGATGGCTGAACCTGTACTGTTGCAGCAACTTCAGGTGCCTCGTATGCTTTTTCCTTCACTTCCTCAGGAAA
>CAMVRW010000192.1 GCA_947169985.1 uncultured Butyrivibrio sp.
TGATGAGAGGTTAAGATGGCTCTTTTAGAGGTAAAAGAAATACATAAGGCCTTTGAGGGAAATGAAGTTCTTAAGGGCGTGAATATAATAGTAGATAAAGGTGACGTGGTTTCAGTGCTGGGGCCTTCCGGGTCCGGTAAGACCACGCTCCTTCGGTGCATAAATTTTCTTGAGAGCGCAGACAGAGGCCAGTTCGTATTTGATGGTAAGACCTACGACCTTTCAGCTGTGACCAAGTCCGAGATTGCAGGTATCAGGAAAAGAACCGGTTTTGTGTTCCAGAACTACAACCTGTTTGCCAACAAGACTGCCATACAAAACGTTACTCTGGGCCTGACTTCAGCAAGAAAGATCCCGGCAAAAGAAGCCCATGAAAAAGCCATGGGAGTTCTGACAAAGGTTGGAATGGCTGAGTTTGCGGATTATTATCCAAGCCAACTCTCTGGCGGACAGCAGCAAAGAGTGGCAATAGCAAGGGCTTTGGCTACAGACCCTGAGATCATCTATTTTGATGAGCCCACATCAGCACTGGATCCACAGCTTACCGCAGAGGTTTTAGAGGTTATGAGGGACCTGGCAAAAGAGGGAATGACCATGATCGTAGTAACCCACGAGCTTTCTTTTGCAAAAGAAGTATCGACCCATGTGGTATTTATGGCAGATGGAAAAGTTGTGGAAGAGGGCTCTGCAGCTGAGTTCTTTGACAATCCGAAGGAAAGCCGGACAAAAGAGTTCTTGCGTTTAACAGAAAAATGATGTATGATGATGCAAATGCATTTTGCACAATCTAATTTTGAATTAGAAATACTGTGACAGAGGAAAGGGGACTGATTATGAAGAAAAATCTATCAATAATACTGGCAACAGTTTTGGCAGCAACAACCCTCGCAGGCTGTGGAGCAGCAGGCAATAACGCTACTTCTGAAGGAGATGCAAACGGGGATCACCTGGCTCGTATCAAGGCAGCAGGAAAGATAACCATTGCAACTGAAGGCGTTTGGGCTCCTTTTACATATCATGATGAGACCACAGATGAACTGGTTGGCTTCGATGTAGAGGTGGCAGCAGAGATCGCTAAAAAGCTTGGTGTTGAGGCTGATTTCAAGGAGGTAGCATTTGACGGAGGACTTACCGGTGTTACAACAGGAACCTTCGACATGATGGCTAACGGAGTTGATGTTACTGATGATCGTAAGGACACCTACGACTTTACACATCCTTATGCCTATGATCATGCAGTAGTTGTTACACTTGCATCAAACGACAGCATTTCTTCCTTTGCTGATCTTGCAGGAAAGACAACAGCTAACTCAGCAGGTTCTACTTATGAAGCTATGGGAGTAGCACACGGTGCTACATGCTCAAACGTTGATACTATCGGTGAGACCATGACTCTGGTACTTAACGGAACAGTTGATGCAACCATCAATGCCAACACTTCAGCCCAGGACTACTTCAAGACCACAGGAACCACAGAGCTTAAGGTGGCAGCAGTTGATGACGAAGAGACAATGTACGCTATTCCTCTTGCAAAGGGTTCAGACAATGATTCCTTGAGGGAAGCTATCAACCAGGCTATTTCAGAGCTTAGAAGTGACGGAACTCTTAAGAAGATTTCTGAGAAGTACTTTGGAGCAGATATAACTGAGAATTAACAAATAATTCATATTTTAAAGAGAGCTAATAACCCCCGGGGGGCTTGTTAGCTCTTTTTTTGTTTAATATGTATATCAGAAAACCTTATGTCTGCCTATAAGCACCATGTCTTATACAAAAGAGATTTTGTAGGTAATAATTGTAAACGTAGAAACGTAAAAGATATACACAGGAAGGTGACTTATGAAACAGATATTAGCATTTGGTGATTCCAATACATGGGGACTGGTTCCGGGTTCGCATCCGCATGAAAGATACCCTTGGGGAGTAAGGTGGACGAGCCTTCTGCAGGAAAAGGCTGAGGATATACGTGTTGCGGAAGAGGGGCTTTGCGGTAGGACAACAGTATTTGAGGATGGTCTTCGCCCAGGAAGGAAGGGCGTTACCTCACTGGATCCACTTCTTGAAAGTCACTATCCAATTGATGGTGCGATCCTGATGCTGGGGACCAACGACTGTAAGACCTTCTACAATGCTTCTTCTTATGTGATAGGTAAAGGGATTGAGAGATGCCTGGACATCCTGGAAAAGTATGTGGATCCGGAGAACATTCTTTTAATATCGCCTATGGCACTTGGAGAAGATGTATGGCGTCCTGAGAAGGATCCTGAGTTCAATGGTAATTCTGTTGTCACCAGCAAAGAACTAAAGCAGGTCTATCAGGATATAGCAAAGAGGAGAGGCACAGCATTCCTGGCAGCTTCCGACGTGGTAACAGCAAGCACCATTGATGATGAGCACATGGACGAGGAAGGCCACAGGATCTTTGCTGAGGCGGTGTACAAGAAACTGGAACCGATCATTGGGTGAAAACTTTTGCTTATCACCAGATAACCTCACCTTATTACTTCCTATAACCTTTCTTTAATTTTCATATATCTTTTAGCGTGATAACATCAGATTATCAAAACAAAAGAACAACTGATACGGAGGAAAAACATCATGGCAGATATAAAAGAAAGCGCATTAGAACTTATTGGGGGAACACCTTTACTTAAGCTTAACGGATACGGAAAAGCAGCAGGAGTTACAGGAGCAACACTTCTTGCAAAGCTTGAGTACCTGAATCCTGCAGGATCAGTTAAGGATAGAGTAGCACTTAGCATGATCGAGGATGCAGAAAAGAGTGGAAAGTTAAAACCTGGAGCTACCATCATTGAGCCTACCAGTGGAAATACAGGAATCGGACTTGCAGCTGTTGCCGCAGCTAAAGGATACAAAGCCATACTTACCCTTCCAGACACTATGAGTGTTGAACGTAGAAATCTCCTTAAAGCCTATGGCGCCCAGATCGTCCTTACCGAGGGCGCCAAAGGAATGAAGGGAGCCATCGCTAAGGCTGAAGAACTTGAGAAAGAAATTGAAGGATCAATCATCCTTGGACAGTTTGTAAACCCTGCAAACCCTGCTATACATAAAGCAACTACAGGTCCTGAGATCTGGAAGCAGACCGACGGAAAGGTTGATATCTTTGTAGCTGGTGTAGGTACAGGCGGAACAGTAACCGGTGTTGGTGAGTACCTCAAGGAGCAGAATCCTGACGTTAAGGTAGTAGCAGTTGAACCTGCAACAAGCCCTGTTCTTTCAAAGGGAACAGCAGGAGCTCACAAGATCCAGGGAATCGGTGCAGGCTTCGTTCCTGACACACTTAACACTAAGGTTTACGATGAAGTTATTGCAATCGAGAACGAGGATGCATTTGCAGAGGGCAAGAAGTTTGCAATTTCAGAGGGAATACTGGTTGGTATCTCATCAGGTGCAGCACTGAAGGCAGCTACAATCCTTGCAGAAAGAGAAGAGAATAAGGGAAAGACAATCGTAGTTCTTCTTCCTGATTCAGGAGACAGATATCTTTCAACACCTCTTTTCGCTGATTGATAATGTAAAAGCTTAAAGTTTCACTTTCATTTCATATCCTACCTATAAAATTGCTCCATGGCTCATTCGCCGTGGAGCAATTATCATGATATAAAGGATTTCCGGAGCGCAAGCGAAGCAAGCCGTGGTATCATCAAGTATGGAGGTAAAGACTATGGGACTATACAATTTTGACGAGATACATGACAGAAGAAATACAGACAGCATCAAGTGGGACTTTGGAATGCAGCGAAAGGGCAGGGAGGACCTTCTTCCCCTGTGGGTTGCTGACATGGATTTCAGGCTCCCTGATGAGGTGTTAAAAGATATTACGGACAGGGTAAACCATGGAATATTTGGCTACACAGATCCCGGTGATAAGTACAGAAATACAGTCAGGGACTGGTATCAGAGAAGACACGGCTTTTCCTTTGATGGAAAAGACATAGTTGTAACTCCTGGAGTTGTCTATGCTATAGCCCTAGCCATAAGGGCCTATACTAAGCCGGGGGATACAGTTATCATCCAGCAACCGGTGTACTATCCCTTTAGCGGAACCATAAAGGCCAATGACAGAAAAGTGGTCAATAACCAGCTGATACTAAAGGATGGTCATTATGAGATCGACTTTGAGGATTTTGAGAAAAAGATAATTGATAACGATGTAAAGATGTTTCTTCTATGCAACCCTCACAATCCTGTTGGAAGGGTGTGGAAGAAAGATGAGATCTTGAGACTGGCTGAGATCTGCAAAAAGCATGATGTATATGTCTTTGCAGATGAGATACATTCAGACTTTGTTTATCCCGGTCACAAGCACACATCTTTCCTGAGTCTTCCAAATGAGTATACCACAAAACTCATACTTGGAACCTCCAGCAGCAAGACCTTTAACATGGCAGGTCTCCAGGTTTCAAACATCATTATTCCAAACGAGGAAGTGCGTAAAGCCTTTGAAAGAGAAAATGATGCAACAGGATACAGTCAGCCAAATGCCCTGGGAATGGTAGCCACTATGTCTGTCTATGAAAAGGGTGAAGAGTGGCTGGATGAACTATTAGAGTATCTCCAGGGAAACCTTTCTTATGTAAGGGACTTCTTAAAAGAAAAGCTCCCTAAGGTAAAGCTTATAGAACCTGAGGGCACCTACCTTATATGGCTTGATTTCTCAGAAGTAACAAAGGATCACAAGGAACTGGAAGACATTATCGTCAACAGATCAAAGCTCTGGCTGGATCCGGGAATCATCTTCGGACGGGAAACAGCTCTTTTCGAAAGGATCAATATTGCATGCCCCAGAGCAATACTAAAACAGGCTATGGAGCAGTTATATGAAGGACTGTCACACTAAGTGTGGCGGTCTTTTTTTATGTGGTGGACACTGGAGGCCTTAAGGATTTTTTATATGCAGCCATAAGATTTGTTTGATTTTGCTGAAGCGGCGCCTATGTTAGTATCTATTCAAGCAAAGGAAATCACTTTTAACTACCAGTTCTGCAGCGTTGCAGGTGGGAGGAGGCGGATATGATAAAGTTTGAAAACATCAATAAGGTCTTTACTCAAA
>CAMVRW010000193.1 GCA_947169985.1 uncultured Butyrivibrio sp.
TCTTTGTTAAGATGTGGCGCTTATACGCTTTGTTTCTCATGAGCTTGCCTGTGCCAGTAACCTTGAATCTCTTGGCAGCAGCTCTCTTTGTCTTCATCTTTTGCTGCATAACTAAATCCTCCTATGACTCTAAATATTTACTAATGATATACGGACCGGTGTATTTTTCATCAATCCTGATAATATCTATCTTCAACCAGCAATGTGGTTAAAAATCAGTTTTTCTTTTCGGTAAGGAACATGGTCATGCTACGTCCCTCAACCTTTGGCTGCTTCTCAATAACAGCAACATCTGAAAGTGCCTCAGCAAAGTCTGTAAGAATGTGTACGCTGGCACCCATGTGAGCCATCTCACGTCCACGGAAACGAAGTGTGATCTTTACTCTGTTACCTTTCTCAAGGAACTTCTTTGCTGCATTTACCTTTGTGTTAAGATCGTTTGTATCAATGTTTGGAGAAAGTCTGATCTCCTTGATCTCAACAGTCTTCTGCTTCTTACGAGCTTCCTTCTCTTTCCGAAGCTGCTCATACTTGAACTTACCATAGTCAACTACTCTGCAAACAGGTGGCTTAGCAGTTGGAGCTATCATAACGAGGTCAACACCCTCGTCATCTGCGATCTTCCTGGCATCCTGAATTGACATAACACCAAGCTGATCCCCTTCAATACCGATTACACGTACCTCTTTAGCTCTGATCTGTTCGTTAATAAATAACTCGCTAATGGCTTTACCCTCCAAAATGAATAAAAAAATGGATACATTCGCAAATGTATCCACTAAACTCAATCACAAAGTCCTCACGCTAAAGCTCGGATTTGAAAAGTTATTAACCGCTACTGGCTTCGCCGCAGGGTGAGAGTGGATACTCTGCTTTGTTTTCAAACACTAATGTAATTTATCACACCCCAAATAGGATGTCAAGGGCTTTTTATTATTTTTACCCGATTTAACGTTTATCCCGGTCTATGAATTCCAGGATGATCACTGAAATGATCACATAGACTACCGTCCAGCCCAAAAGCCACAACCAGCATTTTACCACTATTCCGGTGTCAAAATCAAATTCCGGATTCTGGTTCAGTTCTCCAGATTTTTCCAACAGCTCATCCCTGTAATTATTCTCCTCCAGATAAATAAAGGTGTCCAGCAGAGGCTTTTCACCATCAACCTCCATGTCCTTCATCTTCAAAGCACTGTTCCAAACAGAAACCATTGGAAGTGAATTGTACTCTCCCTGGGAGCAGATGGCCGTAAGTCCCCACTTGGTGGAAGTTAGGTTTGTAAGTGGCATCACATCCTCCGGAAGTGAGAAGAAAGAACCGGAGAACAAAAGCTCAACAATGAGAAGGAAAGGCATAATGGTCATGGCTGCTGTTGTGGTCTTTGCTATACAGGAGATCAGAAGCGCCAGCATATCAGCGCAGTATGTGATAAAAAACAGTGTCAGCCCAAAATCCACCAGAGGAAATGGAGTCACAAGACTTCCCTGGGGCATTTTCATTCCCATAAACATGCATACACAAATGGTGATCACAGACTGAAGTACGCAAAGCACAGCCTGATAGATCATGTGAGAAGCCACATAGGAACTGATATGCATTCCCGCCCTGTGCTCTCTTTTAATAATAGCCCTCTCTCGAACGATAACCTGAATGGAATTAAAAAAGCCATTCCACACGCATACACAGGAAAGGGCGAAAGCTCCCATCAGGGTTCCTTCCATTGTCTTAAATATATTTCCACCCACGGCAAAAGACACAAGAGCCGCAATTATGGCTGACATAGGGAGAACCTTCCAGTCACTTTGGAAAAGAAACATCCTGAAGAGCTTTCCAAGGTAAACAAAGGTCTGTCCCACTCTTCCTATATATCTGGTACTATCTTGATTCATAACCTGTTACCCCACCTTTTCCTTCACACGGTCAGCATATTTTTCCACGAATTCGTCAGCTCTTCCTTCGCCGCCCTCATCCTTCTGATTTACAGAAAGAAGTATCTCCTCCATTGAGGACTTTCCAAAGAACTCATAGGCTTCATCTACAGGGCCATACCAGGCAAGTCTTCCTGTTCTGGAAGCATCTTTTGCAAGAACAATGACATCATCAAAAAGATCTATTACTCTGTCCGGTGTATGGGTTATAACTACTACGATCTTTCCTCCATCAGCTATCTCCCTGAGGCTTTCAAAGAGCCTTCGTGCCATAACTCCGTCCAGTCCCGAATCAGGCTCATCCAGAATAAAAAGTGTAGGGTCAGAAATGAACTCCAAAGCGATAGAAAGCCTCTTTCTCTGGCCTCCCGAGAGTTTATCCACCAGGTTGTACTTTACTGACTCCAGTCCGAACTGATCAAGCATCCTGGCTATCCTGTTCTCCTTCTCCATAGAAGAAGCATACTTGGAAAGACGCATAAGTGCAGCATCTGAAATGGTCATCATAACCGTATCGTTTCCTCTTACAAGATCCTGCTGAGGAACAAAGCCTATGTCATGCTTCATCTTATCGTAATCCGCATAGATGTCTTTATCATCAAGAGTAATCGTTGCATCTGCCTTCTCATAGCCTGTAACAGCATTGATAAAGGTGGTCTTTCCTGCTCCGGAACCACCAAGAAGGAGCACCATGTGTCCCTTTGGAATGTGCAGATGGATATCCTTAAGGAGAATCTTTCTTTTAAAGAAATCAATGACAGATCTCTTCTGTATATTTACAGTAAGACCTTCCTCTTCGGTGATCAGCTTTTTCCCAATTTCCTTAGCCCCGGTGACTTCGGAAAGATCTTCAATTTTCTTACTTGGAACAAATTTGGGATTAAGTCCCCACAACAGAACTGTGTAGGGTTCCAAAAGAAGAAACGCTATGATCCAGAGCTTTTTTCTCTCAAAGACCTTGATCAGCCCCAGATAAATGCGCATCAGATAAACCATTATCGTCACAAAAAGTCCGATAATAGGAATGCTCAAAAACAGATAGATCCTGGTATGGTTCTCAAACAGCTCAGCCAATATCTCCAGCACAAAGAGAAGTCCCACCATAATGCAATATCCACGACCATCCTTCTCCTTGTCAGCACAAAGCCCCAGGTGATACTCTCTGGCCATGGGGATAAAAGCCCAGCGTTTTTTTACTCCGCACTTCTTAAAAAGAAACACAAAACCAATTGATGAAAATAGATAAGTAAACAAAGAATATATTTGCTGTGCACTTAATGATATGAGTTTTTGCGTCATTTCTGTTGTCATAGGCTCTTCTCCTTATACAACAATATTATAACGCAATTTAGTCAACCAAAGGAATCCCTAATAATTCCTTTCTATCTTGTAGGTTTGTCCGTCAACCACCACTTCATCAACTCCGCTTACGGAACTGAACAAGGTTTCGTCTACATAGTTGAACTTCTCCGGAGTTTCTCCATTCCTTAGCTTTTCAATAAGGGCTTTAACTCTTGGTCCGTGAAGAGGATTGCATTCTGCGATGCAGGATATCTTGCCTTCCTTTGCGTACTCAAGAGCAGTCTTATTGACGCCATCAAAGGAAACAACCATGATCTCTCCCCTTTTTATATTGGAGCCCACTTTCTTTCCTGCACTTTCTATTGCATCAATGGCACCGATGGCCATGTTATCGTTCTCGCAGTAGACCACGTTGATGTTATCAAAGCGCTTAAGAAGAGCCGCCATGACCTCTCTGCCCTTGGTCTCTGTAAAGTCTCCGCTTATCTCCGCCATCAGGTCCCATCCATTATCCCTGGCAGCATTGGCAAGGCCTCTTGTCCTTCCGATCTGGGCAGTTGACCCCATGCTTCCCTGGATATTTACCATATGAAGGTCTGATGGTTCAACACCTATGCCTTCTGTATATGCCTTGATCCAGGCAGCCATCTTTTTTCCCTCAAGCTCAAAATCAGATCCGACCCAGCATGAATAGAGGTTTTTATCAGCTGCATTTACACGTCTGTCCACAAGGATCACCGGAATACCAGCTTCTCTGGCTTCTCCAAGGACTGTTTCCCATCCGTCCTCTGTGGAAGGAGCAAGAACTATGTAATCTACCTCCTGCTGGATAAAGGTTCTAATGGCAGTGATCTGATTTGCCTGTTTTTGCTGTCCGTTCTTATAGATCAGGGAGTAACCCTCACTCTCGCTAAAAGCTTCAAGCATTGAGTCAGTGTTTGCGCTTCTCCAGTCTGATTCTGCCCCCAACTGAGAGAAGCCGACGGTAATAATATCGTCGGCTTTGGTTGTTTCTTCTGTATTATCTTTACCTTCCGTAGAAGGAGCGCTACTCCCACACCCTGCCAGAATAGCAAGGATAAGGAGCAGCGAGATAGTCATTTTAGCTAATTTCTTCATTAACCCTTAATCTCTTTCTTCTTCTGAGCCATTACTACGCTCTGAATGATAAGGAAGATGCACAGCATTGCTGCAATTGTGATACCTGTCCACCATGCTTCATCAAGTCCTGCAGAAGCAACGATGTTCTGGATGGTACTAAGGGAAAGAACTCCGAAGAGTGTTCCGATAAGGTTACCAACACCACCTGTCAGCATTGTTCCACCGATGATGGAAGATGCAATAGCATTCATTTCCATACCCATAGCATGGCTTGCTGAGCCTGAACCAACATGAAGGAAATATACATATCCTCCGATGCCTGCAAGAGTCGAGCAGATAAGGTGTGAAAGAAACTTGGTCCTCTGAACGTTGATACCCATCATAAGGGCACTCTGCTTATTTCCACCTACTGCGTAGAAGCTTCTTCCAAGCTTGGTCCATCTGAGCACCACAAACAATAATATCACAAGAAGAAGAGCTACGATAACACCAATTTCAATATGTGCCGGTACATAAACGCCCTTCTTGTTGTAGGAACCAAGGAAAGGAACATTAACACGAGTATCCTTAAGAGTTACAAACTCTGGATTGGCAACGTTGAAAGGTGCTGTGTTTACAATGGTAGTCATACCTCTCGCAAAGAACATTCCTGCAAGGGATACGATGAAAGGCTGGATATCAAGGTAGGCAA
>CAMVRW010000194.1 GCA_947169985.1 uncultured Butyrivibrio sp.
ATTATGATTATATTGGTTCCCCATGGCCACTTCCTAAGAACGACTACGCCTACAGAGACAGCAGAGGTAATATCTGCCGTGTTGGAAACAGCGTTTCTTTGCGGTCAAAGCGCCTTATGGAGTTCCCCCAGAAGCACCAGCTGAAATGGGAGAGAGTAGATGACGGCTTCTACAACGAGGATATCTTCATCTGCTGTCATTCAAGAAATGCCATGGAGAAAGAGGGAATGCTGTGGGCACCCTTTGAGGTAGCACTTAACTTTGGAAGGGAGCATCCACTTCCTGAAAATGCGGGAGTAGAGCCCTTTGTGTTCCATAAGTGGTGGGGAGAAAATGAATCTTACCCAAGGTTCTACAGCCCTAAGAAGCGCTTTAAGATGGCGGTTCGTCCATTTCTCTTCTGGAGAAAGAGCGCCAAGTGGAAAGAGGAGCACGGTATTACATGATCTTTTCAATCATCGTACCAATCTGTAATGGGGAGCAGTTCCTCAGGGAATGCATCGATTCAGCCCTTTCACAGGATATGTCTTTTGCCGGGGATATGGCCCCTGAGAGCGCATATGAGATAATCCTTCTGGAGAACGGATCAAAGGACGGAAGTCCAAAGATCTGCGATGAATATGCAGCTGCCAATAAGCAGGTGACGGCCATCCACAAGGGGAAGATCGGCCTTTACAGCGCTCGCCAGGTGGGAATCAAGGCCGCCAAGGGTGACTGGATATTAGCCCTTGATGCAGACGACAGGCTCAGACCTGATACCCTTAAAAAGCTTTGGAAGACTATTGAATCCAAAGGCGGAACAGAAAAGGCTCCGGATTTTATACTCTTTGACGCAGCAGGCATGGGAAGCGCCACAAAGCCCCTTGCAAAAAGACCTTTTGATGCGGGAAAGGTTTATGAAGGGGAGGAACTCAGAACTTTCAAGGAAAAGCTCTGCATGGACGATTCCATAAACGCCATGTGGACCAAGTGCATTAAAAGAGATATTGCCTACTTGGGGAATGAAGATCTTTTCCTTAACTATGGAGAGGACCTTTATCAGACTGCGGAGTACCTGGACAGGGCGAAGACAGCTCTTTTCCTGGATGAAATTCTGTATTATTACAGGGAGGATGCCACTAGTCTTTCTTCCTCTTACAGCGAGGTGTATATAGATAACCAGAAGATCACCTGGGGGAAGCTTGATGAGATGGTGAGTAAGTGGAACCTTGAGGAGTACGTGGATCTTATCAATAAGCGCAAGGCCCTGACCTGCACCATAGCGGTCACGAAGCTTATCTATTCGGATATGAACCTTAGGGAAAAGAGATTTAAGCTGGATAAGCTTTTGGCTGACCAGTTCTACCAAAAGTTCTTTTCCTATGAGCTTCCGGACTGGGCTCCGGAAGAATCCCAATATGTCAGGAAGATGCAGATGGGCAGCAATTCCAAGGCTGTACTTCTTGCAGATGGCACGAAGCGCAGTATCAAGAACTGGATTAAAGGAAGGATCAGATAGGAATGGTTTATGATCTGATACCGTTTTTCAATGAAATAGATATATTGAAGCTAAGGCTTGGGGTGCTGTCTCCCTACGTTGACAAGTTCATCATCGAGGAGGCAACCATGACCTTTTCCGGAAAGGAGAAGGAGCTTTGCTTTGAGAAGAACAGGGACAAGTTCAAGGATTACCTGGATAAGATCATCTACGTGAAGGTGACGGATACCCCTGTAGATGCCCAGACCCACGAGAGGGACTATTTCCAGAAAAACCATCTGGTAAAGGGGCTTGAGCAGGTGGGAGCCACAGAGGATGATGTGATAATCTTTGGAGACTGTGATGAGTTCCCGAATCCTGTGGCACTGCAGGAGATTGTGAAAAACTTTGATAAGACCAAGGTTTATCATCTGGCCCAGAGGAATTTCTATGCGTTCCTAAACATGGAGGAGTCCTCAGGAAAACTTCTTTCCATTACGGGAGAGTTTCCGGAGATTGCTGAGAAGGACAGGAAGTGGCTTGGGACAAAGGTTTCATCAATACTGAATATTCCGGATGAGGGAATCGTAAGGATGAGGGATCTTTGCAATGTGACTGATGAAAATGCCGTTAGAGTTGCTGATGGCGGATGGCACTTTGGATACATGGGCGGCGAACACGAGACCGATCCCATAAAGAGGATCGGAGTGAAGGTTCAGGCAGCAGCCCATCAGGAGTATTCTGAAAAGGAAGTGATCCTGGAGACTGTGGACAGACTGGTGCTGGGACAGGATATTTTTGGAAGGGATGCGACCTTTAAGAGGGTTGAAGTGGACGACAGCTATCCGGCCTATCTTTTGGAGCATTTATCTGAGTATGAGCATCTGGTGATGCCTGTAATATCGCCTTTTTCAAGGCTATATCATAAATTAGATCTGACAGTTGGCAGATTTTTCAGAAAGGCCTGTCGCAAGGTGAGGAGAATCTTCTCTAAGTGACGGGAATAATATATGAGTTTTTGGACTGATGACAACAGAAAGAAAATAGTAAATTGTCTGTTCTACGTAGCCCTCACCATTGAACTTATTTTGATGATCGTGGAAAAGAGCGAGCTGGAGTTTTCGCTGGAGAGCTATGTTTTCAGAGTGACATTTCTTCTGACTTTACTGGCGGTGCTTATTATGAAGCACGACTACAGGGAGTGGATCCTGATTGTGGTGTTTCTTGGAATAGCAGGATTTTGCTATGTGCACTCTGGGAAGAATGATCTGCTGAGGCTGTGTACATTTCTTATGGCAGCCAGGGACATTGATCTTCGAAAGGCCATGAAGTATTGCTTCTATGTGTGCCTTGTGGGATTTGGGCTTATTGCACTTTTGTCGGTGGTCGGAGTACTGGGTGACATATCGCTTGTTATGGATTATGGCAGGGAGAACCCTGAGGAAAAGAGATATGTATTTGGCTTTGGTCATCCCAATACCTTATTTGGGAGCGTATATGCTCTGCTACTTATGTGGCTGTGGCTATATGGAGAAACTTCCAAATGGTGGCAGTACATCCTTGTAGTGGTTTCATCGGGAGCAGTGGTATTATTGTCCCAGTCAAGGACAGGGCTTCTGATAGTTCTTTTAACTGTTATCATTGCAGCTATATTTAAATTATGGCCCGGCGCTAGTGAGAAAAGAAACGTTTACGTGTGGGGAGCGCTGCTGTCTACAGTGCTTAGCGTTGTGCTCTCTGTGCTGGCAGCCTGGAAGGCGGCAAGGGTCTATGTTGATAAGGTGATGAGTTGGGATTTCTGGGCCTTTGAGGAGATAATCAACTACAGGATAAGCAATCTTTTTTACGGATCCGAGAATAGAGACGGGGTTCTGTATGGTTGGAAGCTCTTTGCAGGACACGGAACGGATTCATATTTTGATATTGGCTGGGCAAGGCTCTTTTATTGGTACGGGATAGTACCTACCACGGTCATAGTGCTATGCGTTCTTGCTGTGGTTTATGTAAGTTGGAAAAAGAGGGATATCTGGACGCTGGTCCTTGTCATATCCCTGTCTATATATACTCTGGCGGAGGCAACCTTCGTCACCAGGTACCTGGGAAGGGATTTCTTCCTTGTTATTGCGGGAGTTTATCTGGGGTACTTTTTCAGAACGATTATTCTAAAGTTTGATACAAAAGAAGGGGAGACCTATGGCGGAAAAGCTTAGGAAAAAGCTCTTTTATGTGACTGTTGCCTTGAATTTCATCATGGTGGCAGTGTATGAGTTTTTAACACCAAACATGTCGGATGACGTCATATACGCAGATATTGTGGCTGAGGCCGGGAACTTTTTTGACCTGTTTGTACAGGAGTACCATCACTACTTGGAGCACACGGGCAGGAATATTTCTCACATTATACTGAGGATCTTTTTGTATATTGGGAACAAGGCGATCTTCAATGTGGTGGCAGCCTTTGTGTTTGTGGCTCTTTCACTGATGATCTACGCAAATATAAAGCATAGGAAGGCTTATGACCTGAGGGTCTATGTGGCTATACTGGCTCTTATGTGGCTCTTTGACCCAACAATCTCCAACAGCACTTTCTGGGAGACCGGGGCCTGCAACTATATGTTCACGGCAGCTATCATGTTTGCCTTCATCACTGTTTACAGGAAGGCCTTTGATCAGGACCGGGGGTCCAGTATTGGATTTGCCATTGGGATATTCTTCCTTGGAGTTTTAGCCGGATGGGGGAACGAGAACACTTCCGGCGGCGTAATTCTCTTTTCCCTTATGATGCTTGTTGGTAAATGGTTTGAGAAAAGAGATTTCTCTGGCTTTAAGAACTGGATGGTTTCGGGATTTGTTGGAAATATCATTGGTTATCTTATTATGTTCTCATCTCCCGGAAACTTTGCCAGAGCGGATATGGAGGCGGAAGAAGAGGCTCACACAGGAATTGTGGCAGTGGCTGCCAGGTTCCTTAAAATAACACTTAATATTAAAGACTACTACCTGGTTCTGGTATTTGCGTTTATCGTGGTGGTAATTGCTATCGCCTACAGGACAGGGAAGTTTTCAGAGTTCTTTGCTGCTTCAAAAGAGATGCTGCTGTTTGGACTCATGTTTGTGGCCACCTGCTACGCGCTTATTATGGTGTCCCAGTCACAGCTTAGGACCTACTACGGAGCAAGTCTTTTCCTTATGACCGGAATTGTTCAGGGCCTGGCATGGATAGCGAACAAGGGCTTTAAGGAAGATCTGGTGCAGATACTTGTGACCAGCCTTGTTACTCTTTACGGCGTTTTCCTGATCTTCACATATGTGCAGGAAGGGGCAAATCTGGCCAGGATCAAGAGGGAGTTTGACGAGCGAGAAGCTTATTATATTCAGTGCGTTCAGGAGGGCAATCTTTGGATCAATGCGCCAAAGCTTAGGCCCCTGTGGCATACCAGGTACTCAATGGCCTACGAGTCTGATATTTCTGAGGATAAGGACAACTGGCTGAATATCAGCTACTGTGCCCACTATGGACTTGATTTCATAGAGGCTGTGGAGCGTGAAGACTGGACGGAGT
>CAMVRW010000195.1 GCA_947169985.1 uncultured Butyrivibrio sp.
AGTACTCTGTTAACAGGAAAAGAACTATCGACGCAATGGTGGCAGATCCTGATGAGAGGCTCACCTACTACTTCGATATCTTCAAGTATCACTCAAACTGGAAGACCCTGTTTTTGTGGTCACAGTTCAGGACCCTTTTCTATGAGTATCCCGAAGATCTAAAGGGCTACCTTCCTGAAACAGATGTTGGGCCCTCGGATGCGCCAATCCTTGTGGAAGAAAGTGCCACAAAGTCCATTCCTCCGGAGCAGGAGGAGTACCTGAGAGACCTTCTTGCTTACCTTAAAGAGAAGAATATAAATGCACTGTTTGTCACAACTCCCTTTGTTGCCAGCGAAGAAGAGCAGATGGAGATAAACTACATGGCTCAGCTTATAGAGAACGAGGGCTACCCCTTCCTTGATATGAATCGTCACCTTGATGAGATAGGCCTTGATTTTGCCACTGACATCCGCGACTACGGCACTCACACAAACGTCCTTGGAGCGCAGAAAGTTACAGACTATCTCATGAAGTATCTTAAAGAAAACTATGTGGATACAGGAATTGCTCTTACCAGCGACCATCGTGGTGACAAGAGATACGCGTCCTGGGACAAAGCCTACGAGAAGTATGGTTCAGAAATTGACGCCGCCAGAGCAAAGGCGCTCAGCAACGTGACCAATGGGACATATTATGAACTTGAGACTGACAAATAATATATAACCAATGAGGCGGAGGTGAGGGAAACTGTATGCAGCAGCGATTCTCCAGCTCTACGGAGACAAGACAGCCTCCCAGGTTGGCTTGTCGCAGTGTCCAGAGCTCCGAGATGCTGAATACAGTTTCCCTCACCTCCGCCGGGGTATATTTATGGGCATACATGTCCAGATTTGTGTATAGCGGGTTTCTGGGGTATAATATATGCGGGATTTTGCGTTTTTAACATGGCCCACTTGGAGGAGACATGATAATCATTCAGCTTAAGGGCGGACTGGGAAACCAGATGTTCCAGTACGCTTTGTATAAGGAGTTACAGCATAGAGGAAGAGAAGTTAAGATCGATGACGTGAACGGATTTGAGAATGACGAACTGAGAGTCCCTGTTCTTCATCGTTTCGGTATAGAGTATGACAGAGCAACTCAGGAAGAAGTAGTTGCACTGACTGATTCCAAGATGGATATTTTCAGCAGGATCAGAAGAAAGCTTACCGGAAGAAAGACCTTCAGAATAGACGAGAACGAGGGTATCTTTAATCCGCAGATATTAGAGGTTGAGAACGCATACCTGGTTGGCTACTGGCAGTCAGAGAAGTACTTCTCTTCACCTGAGGTAGTTGCCCAGATCCAGGAGGTTTTTGGTAAGAGACCCCAGGAGATCATGCATGATTCAGTTAGCTGGTCAACACTTCAGCAGATTGAGTGCAGTGAATCTGTCAGCATTCATGTGAGAAGGACTGATTACCTGGATGCAGAGCACATTAAGGTCCACAATCTTTGCTCAGAACAATACTACAAGAATGCCATTCAGAAGATAAGACAGGTACATCCAAATGCAGTGTTCTTTATCTTCTCGGATGATAATGAGTGGTGCAAGAATCACTTCAAGGGACCACACTTCATAAATGTTGAGCTTCAGGAAGGGGAGAATACCGATGTTTCGGATATGATCCTCATGAGTAAGTGCAAGCATCATATTATGGCCAATAGCTCTTTTAGCTGGTGGTCAGCATGGCTTAATGACAATCCTGATAAGATGATCATCGCTCCTGAGAAATGGATCAACAACAAGAACATGGATGACATCTATACAGAGCGCATGACAAAGGTAGCCATTTAATTACGATTGGAATAAACATGACAAATAGCGAGATAAATGAGAAAAAGGCTGATAAGAAGGTCAGCCTTTTTTCTAAGATTAACTATATATTTGACAGAAGGCAAAAGAGACAGCTGGCGGTATTGGGAATACTGATACTTATCGGCGGTGTGTTTGAGACCCTGGGCGTGTCAATGATGCTTCCTGTGGTTTCAACCATTATTGTCCCTGATACTCTTCACGAGTTCATAAATGATCACCAGATAGTGCAGGATATCATAAATGCTTTAGGGCTTAATGACGACAGGAGCCTGACTGCGTCACTCCTTATTCTCATGGTAGCTCTTTTTGTGGTGAAAAATGCTTATCTTCTTTTCCTTATCCACAGGCAGAACACCTTCGTTGCAAGAGCCAGAAACGACATGATAAGCCGTGTCATGAGAGAGTTCCTGAACAGGCCTTACGAGGACTATCTTGGAGCGGATATCCCTACTGTTTTCAGAATTACTGACAGTGATATTCCAAGGGTCTTTTCACTGATGCTGGCCCTTTTATCCATGTCTACAGAGCTTGTAGTTTCTGTATTCCTTGGAACTGTGCTTTTATTTGTAAACTGGCAGATGACAGTGCTTATGGTTCTGGTGCTTCTTATCATGACCCTTATCAGCACCAAGCTTTTAAAGCCAAAGCTTAACGACATTGGAAGAGATAATCAGAATACCCAGTCAAGGATTGCCAAGTGGCGTATCCAGGCTATTTACGGACTCAAGGACGTAAAGGTTTTAAATAGACAGGATTTCTTTATCAGGAATTACTATGAGTCCGGTAAGGTTGGAGCTAATATCGCTAGGGATTATGCGGTCCTTAACTCTGTTCCAAGACTTATGATCGAGACAGTGTTTATGGCTACGGTCATTTTGTACATCCTGATCTACGTACTTCGTGGGGGCGATGCAACTATGCTCATTCCTCAGCTGACAGCCTTTGGTGTGGCTGCCATAAGGATCATGCCCTCTGCAAACCGTATCAACACCTATATGACAGAGATTGCCTACAACCAGTACAGTCTGGATTTTGTATATGAGAACCTGACAGAATCCATGAAGACAGACAAGGCCATGAGGGCAGAGAGAGCTGCCATTGCAGGACCTGCGCTTCATTTGGAAAAAGAGATCGAGCTTAACAATATCACTTTTTCTTACCCTGATTCAGACGTAAAGATCTTTGACGATGCTCACATGATGGTTAAAAAGGGTCAGTCTGTTGGTATCATGGGACCTTCCGGAGCTGGAAAGTCTACAATCGTAGATATTCTTCTGGGACTTTTGCATGTTCAGACAGGTGAGATTTTGTGTGACGGCAGCAATATTTTCAGTAACTATGATTCCTGGCTTGCCCAGATCGGATATATTCCTCAGTCCATCTATCTGGTAGATGAGTCCATCCGCGACAACATCGCCTTTGGCATTGATGCCAAAGAGATAGATGACAAGAGGATTTGGGAAGTAATGGAGGAAGCACAGCTGGCTGACTTTGTAAGGACTCTTCCTGAGGGCCTTGATACAACCATAGGTGACAGAGGAGTAAGGCTCTCCGGTGGTCAGAGACAGAGGATCGGAATTGCCAGAGCTCTTTATCACAATCCTGAGATCCTTGTATTTGATGAGGCTACCAGTGCTCTTGATAATGAGACAGAGGCAGCAGTTATGGAGGCCATCAACAGCTTCCACGGCAAGAAGACCATGGTGATCATCGCCCACAGACTTAATACAATTGCCAACTGTGACATGATCTATGAGGTAAAGGACGGCAAGATATCACCCACAAGCCTTGAAGGAAGGACACTTATCCAGTAATGATAGGAACTGAGTTTATTGAGGGCTACGGCCTTGGCAACCAACTGTTTTTTTATATCGTTACCAGATGTGTAGCGCTGGAAAAGGGCGTGGATTTTGGTTTTGTTAACCCGGGACAGCTGGGAAACGTCTTTCATTCCAAGAAGGGTATGTATTTCATGGACTCCATTGATCTTGGAAAAGAGATTTCCCGGGAGGAGATGAAGTCTTTTAAGGTTTACCATGAACAGGACGACAGACTTTACATGGGTAACTCCGTTCATGATATGACCAATGGATGTTATATCAGCGGGGCTGATAAAGGACTCATGTCTGTTGAGGACAATACACTGATCTATGGCAACATGCAGGATCAATCATATTTTGAGAAGTATAGAGACAAGATTAAAGACTGGCTTCACGTTAAGGAGGAAGCAGAATCTTACGAATATACAGCGGATGATCTTTGCATCATCAACCTAAGAGGCGGTGAGTATACCAGTTGTCCGGAGCTGTATCTTGACAGAAAGTACTTCTTGAATGCCATCCGCAACATGAAAAAGATAAATCCCGCCATGAGATTCATGGTGATCACGGAGGACGAAGAAGCGGCAAAGAAGGTTCTGCCTGAGTATGAGTGCCATCACTTCGACATGGGGAAGGACTATGTGACTCTTAAAA
Organism: uncultured Butyrivibrio sp.; assembly: GCA_947169985.1. Classification (GTDB taxonomy): domain Bacteria; phylum Bacillota; class Clostridia; order Lachnospirales; family Lachnospiraceae; genus Butyrivibrio. The sequence goes on from CAMVRW010000195.1 coordinate 4,315, forward strand.
ATGCCAGATATCTGATTCTTTCCAACTCCTCATTTTCTCTGATGCCTGTTATGAGCAGCACTGAGCTGAAGTACGCAATTGCTCCGAAATACTGGGCTCGTCACAATATCTCAGATGGATTTTGGAGCTCGGAGCAGAATATTTACAGTTTTTTGACATACCAGGATAAGAAGGGAAGGCTTTTTTCTGCTGATGAGTGCAGAAAAGAACTGGAAGCATACAAGGAGAAATCAGGTCTTTATGCCCGTCGGAATAAGCGTCCTGGCAGCATAAGGCTCTTTTGCCAGAACATAAGAAGAAGGTGCCTGTATGGTATATTCTTCCTGAAGAAGGTAGTGAGGTCCCTGGAAAGACGAGTTGGGATCATTAAAACTTACGGAGATAAATAGTGTCTAAAGAAAAGTTAAAGCTGCCAAGAGTTACGCTGGTGGCTATGACAAGTGTAGATATATATGAGACCATCAGGGCAATGCAGTACAGCATGAGGGGCATTGAGTTTGGAGATGCGGTGCTTATAACCGATAAAAAGCCCTTGTTCCTTCCAAAGAACATCAGGTACAGCTATACGTCCAAGCTTGATAACATAGACAAGTTTAATTACAAGATGGTCTATGAGCTTCATCAGCACATAAACACAGACTTTGCGCTGGTGGTACACGCTGATGGTTTTGTTGTTCATCCCGAGAACTGGAGGGATGAGTT
>CAMVRW010000196.1 GCA_947169985.1 uncultured Butyrivibrio sp.
AAAAACTGAACTGGTGGATAAAGGTTATAAGAATATCTGGAATGACAACAACGACAACAAAACGCGTTGGCAATTCCGGCTCTTTTGGTGATTTAAAGGGAGACTTGATGGAAGATTTACAAACAAACCACAACGGAAGAGTCAGCACAAAATCCGGCTCTGTATATAACAGAAATCATAATGATCGTTCTTTTGATATCTCGCATGCTGAAAACGTCCATCCTGATATGGTGTCAGAGAATATCATTATTCACTATGATGAAACAAATCATCCACACGTAATTGATATCAAAGATAAATCTCACACTACTATTGATGAGCACGAACATTGCATATATGAGTCTTTATTTGCTGAAAGCCTCAGCAAACAGCATGCCCGCAATGAAGCTGCGCGTCATCCTGAACGTAATAAATCCATAGATGACCTGCTCAACAGCAAAAACACCTGTCCTGAGGAAACCATCTTCCAGATTGGCTCAACCGAAGACGGATATCCACCAGTAGAAGTTCTCATGGCTATTTTTGAGGATTATCAAAAAGAGTTGATTGATATATATGGTCATAACCTACACTTCTTGGACGTAGCACTCCACATGGATGAAGCTGTACCGCATCTTCATATCCGTAAAGTATGGACTTATGATGGAAAGGATGGATTGGATATTTCACAAAACAAGGCGCTTGCTCAAATGGGATTTGAACGACCTGACCCATCAAAGCCTTCCAATAAGTGGAATAATGCTAAGATTTCTTTTTCCGAATGGGAACGTGATATGAAGCTTCGCATATGCGAGAAACATGGCGTTGCAGTCTCACATACACCAAAAGCACCAGGAAAAGCCTCAATGGAAAAGGAAGAAGCTATTGCCATTAAACTACAGGAAAAGATTGCATCTTTAAACGCAGAATTAGTCTCGGAAGAAGAAAAGAACAAAGTTGTGCCGGACACAAATATTTTTGGAAAACCTAAACAGATTTCTGTTACACCTGAAGAATACCGTAGATGGCAAGCATCAGCCGAAACAAGAGAGAATAACGAACGAATGCAGAAATACCTTAAAGAGCAACAGGCGCTCTTAGATAAACGAGAAAAGTCTTTAAACAAGCAAGGCAGGGATTTAGCCGACCGACATCTTATGATCGAATCTGAGGTGTCACAGCGCGTTGAGGAAGGTATTTCCAAACGGCTCCCCAACCAAATAAAACAATTGCAATATAATCTGCGCATAGAGCAAAAACAATTAGAACATGATAAATCTGCTCTCTTCGCACGTGCAGAAAAGCTGGATGAACGAGCTGAGAATCTTCACAACGAAGAAACTTACCTGTCAGAGGTATCCGCTCGGTTAGATAAGCGAAAAGCCAATATAGAAGCGGAAGTAAAGAAATCTGTTGCGTCTATTATCAAAGACGCCTTTCAAGATTTCTTCCAAAAGTTCAAGAATACTTTTTTAAAGCATTTCAAGGGAAAACATCAGGAAGAAGTGCTGGAAGTGATTAAGGAAATGCCTATTGATGAGCAGACAGCTGACAGACTTTTTAGGTATGGTTTTTATGATGCAGAACGTCACACTGTAGGTGAAGTTATGGAACGTGCTTTGGAAGAAGACATCAAGGACGTACTACATGAATCCGGGGCAAGCTACCGGCAGATAAAGATGGCAGATATTGAAGCTGTCAAACAATCCATAGGTTCAGGTGCATCGCTGGAGGATGTTGTGAATAATATTGCTACAGATGTTTCCAAGCGTATTGTTCCTACAAGAACTCGCTAGTGAACTGAACCCCTAAAAGGTAACACTTTTCTCCTGCTACACATAAAGGTGACAGCAGGAGGAAAAGATGGCATTCAGCTTAAAAGTAAAAAAAGAGGTTCTGGAACAAGTTAATAACGGTATGTCTGTAAGCGAGGCTTCCCGGAAATATAATGTAGCTCGGACTACAATTAGCAACTGGCTTAAAGCTCCTGAGAATTACCTAAAAGAAGATCGTTCAGAAAACCAGCCATACGACCTTGAAGAAAAAATAGATGTGATCCGGCTTTTCGATAAGGGAGACCTTTCCGTTCAGCAGATAGCCAAGATCAAAAATCTAAAATATCATACTATCCGTCACTGGATACAGGACAAAAACCATATACTTGCGTTATATTCTTCTCAGGGGAAAATTGATAAAGACTACGAATTGCCAAAATCCCCTGGAGAGGAGGATTTCGTGAGTATTTCAGATAATAAGGATACCAAACAGCATATCAAGGACCTTAAGAATGAAAACGAGCTTCTCAAAGCAAAAGTTGAATTCCTTGAAGAATTGATGGAGCTTAACGGCACTCCTGTTTCGAGCTTCAAAAAAAAACTATATACAAAGCCATTGACCGACTCATCGGAAAAGGAATCGGAAACGTAAGCCTTCTCTGCCGTGTGGCAAATGTATCAAGGAAGAATTACTATCGACATCTGAAGTATCCGTATGACGAGAACAACAAAGAAATCCTAGAGGAAATTCGAAATCTCCAGGAGAACCATAAAGGAAGTATCGGATATAGGCCCATGACGGAACTCGTTTCTAAGAAATGCGGCAAGCAGTTAAACAGCAAGCGTATTCGAAGACTTATGAAGGATAACAACTTACTTTCTGCAGTAAGGCGAAAAAAGTATTCGGATGAAGTGTATACGAAACGCCGTGAAATGAAGGAACATGTTCCAGCAGATCTAATCAAGAGAGATTTTTTTGCTCTGACCCCCAGAAAGAGGATGCTTGAAGACATAACATATCTTCCTGGGCTCGAGAAAACCATGTATCTAAACACCATTGAAGATCTTTATAATGGTGAGATCCTTGCTTATTGCATATCCGATTCTCCTAATGCCAAGCTGTGTGCTGATACTATCACGATCCTTTGCGAAAAGTGGGGTGAATGCTTCCGAGGATCCATCATACACAACGACCTTGGAAGTTCATACGTATCATACGAATACAGCGCTGCGGTGAAAGCTCATGGCATACGTCAAAGCATAGGCAGAGTCGCCACCTGTTATGATAATGCTCCTATGGAATCCCTTAATGGTATCATCAAAACAGAGGCCTTATATTGTCGATTTGGCAAGACAAAAGTCAAAGAGAAAAGAGTTCCCATTGCAGACATACTTGAAGCCGTACAAAGCTTTATACCCTACTACAACTCAGAAAGGCCTAAGGCATACAACGGTGGACTTTCTCCGATAGAGTTCAGACTTCAGAATCCAACCGGCACCTATCTTATACCTATCAACTCAGAAGGTACTTGACACTATCACTTCTGAGTTGCAAAATAATACAAAACAACAAAGAGTGTCACCCTTATAGGAGGCGGTGAAAATTTGTTGTTACCCTAAATGGATTCAGTCGTTGTATATGTGTTACCCTAAATGGGCGCATATCAATCAGGTAGGCGTTCTGGCTGGAGCCGTTCATGATGGAATAGTCATCACCGTGAAAGCTCTCCAGTTCCCAATCAATATATCCTACCCAGCTGACATTTCCTTTTACATGCTTTCTCACCGCTTACCCCTCCTGTTATTCCAATGTCAACAACAATGCCATCTTGAATTTTCCGCTTGCTTTTACAGAATGCATGCCGCCTTTTGCGAAATGGAAATTCTCGCCTGCCTTGATCGGATGATCTTTGCCTTCATATCCGATAACGCCCTCACCATCCAGAGCGAAGATCAGCGCTTCACCCGGCGCAGCGTGCTCTGAAAGCCCTGTACCCTCATCAAAAGCCATCACCACGAATTTCATCTTGTCATTATGTACAACGTCCATATTGACGATCTTGCCATCCTGATATGGAACCAGCTCCGCTAACCTGAATACTTCTCCTGCCTTTACAACTTCATTCATTGCATCGTCCCTCCTTATTGAGATTTCTGTATAAACCGCCGACTCTGATGACCGAATGCCTACCGGTATATCCGTCGGAGCCAGAACGCTTTCACCTGATCTTAACTGTCTTTTATCTCCATCCGCCGTATAGACCTCTGCCTGTCCTTCACACAGAATGATCAGCTTATGATACGGATAAATCTCCGCGCTGATATCCGTGTTTCCTGCCAGAGAATAATAAGCAATATAATTATCCCCTCCGCTGATCTCCTTTGAGATCGTACACCCCGGAACAGGTGGATTATCCTTCGCGATGGAGAAAACCTCTCCAACCTTTTCCTTCATACGGTCACGCTCCTGTCATTTCCGATAACTTCCGGATTAATACTTCAATGTCGACACCGCTTTTCTCCGACATGTCCGCTACGGTAGCCTTGCCCAGCATAACCTTACCCATAGGGGTACTCAGCATCTTGAACTTCGGACTGATCTCGGTCAGTCTCTCTTTGATCTGGGGATACTCTGCCAGAATATCCTTCAGCTTGCTGTCTCTTGTAATGTTCATATCAGCATCCCCCCTTCTGCATCATGCCCGGTTTTTGATCTGCAAACTTTTCCTTCAGTATCTGATTGATTGCATCCCGGTCTTTTCCCTGCTTCTCCATCTGCTTGATGGTCTTATACGCCTGAAAGAGCGGTGACGGGGCGATCTCGGAGCTGAAATATCCGATTCCCATATTCCATGCAAGCTGCTCGAACACATCGTCAAAGGCTCTGGAATCAATTCCATTTGCGTAGGCCTTCAGCAGCTCGCGCATAGCCTGTCTCATCCTTCCAGCACCAACCGCATTCGCAAGCGAAAGCAGGAGCCGCATATTATAATCCAGAAACCGATTCTCACTGTGCCATGTCAGATCCCAGAACTCCACGGCAAGCTCTCCCAGTTTTTCATCGATCAGAGGATAATTGGTAATGACCGCCGGTCTCTCAGGGATTTCCGCAAGACTTCCCTTTTCTTCGGTTCTGTAAAAATAGGCATGATATTCATTGTCTGCTGCCTTTTCCGTCTGATGCTCATATCCAAGAATGTCCATCACCTCATACAGCGGGATCGGCTCAAAGGTCTGGATCACCTCTATACCCTGCCCC
>CAMVRW010000197.1 GCA_947169985.1 uncultured Butyrivibrio sp.
TGCAATAAGTATATTGATGAGACTGAGCCATGGATCCTTGGTAAGGATGAGAGCAGGAAGGACAGACTTTCAACAGTTCTTTACAACCTGGTGGAGTCAATCTCCATAGGAGCAGCACTTCTTGATCCATTTATGCCTGAGACTGCTCAGAAGATCAAAGAGCAGCTTTCAGCACCTGACAGAGATTTTGATTCTCTTTCAGAGTTTGGAAAGCTTCCAAACGACACAAAGGTAGTAGAGGCTCCTGAGATGCTCTTTGCACGTAAGGATCTTAAGGATGTTCTTGAGAAGGCAGCTGAGATCACCAAGAAGCAGAAAGCTGATTTCGAAGAGTCCCAGAAGAAGGCAGCAATCAACCTTGCTAAGGCAGGACTTGCACCTGCACCAAAGGAAGAAGCAGCTGAGGACTCTGAGGAGAAGGCGGTTATCGATATTCCTGCAAAAGAGGAAATCTCTTTTGAGCAGTTTGGAGCGATGCAGTTCCAGGTTGGAGAGATCATAAAGTGTGAGGCAGTTGAGAAATCTAAGAAGCTTTTGTGCTCACAGGTAAAGATTGGCAGTCAGGTAAAGCAGATTGTTTCCGGAATCAGGAAGTACTACTCTCCTGAGGAGATGGTTGGCAAGAAGGTAATGGTTCTTGTAAACCTTAAGCCTGCTAAGCTTGCAGGAGTTCTTTCTGAGGGAATGCTCCTTTGCGCAGAGGATGCGGAAGGCAATCTGGCACTTATGACTCCTGAAAAAGATATGCCATCAGGAGCTGAAATTTGCTAATCCTGAATGAAATCTGTAGTATTATATATATATAACAACTTATGAGTGGAGGATAATCCAAATGGTACGCAAAGAGGAACTGACTTACAAATCAAGAGACAGACAGACAATGCTTCATGCGATTAGATGGATTCCAGAGGGAGAGCCTGTAGCTATTTTGCAGATCATCCATGGAATGCAGGAATATATTGACCGCTATGATGAGTTTGCAAATTTCCTTGCAGAGAAAGGCATTCTCGTGATTGGTAATGATCATCTTGGACATGGAAAGTCTGTTGGTGACAAGGGTACTTATGGTTACTTCTGCAAAAATGATCCTGCGACAGTTCTTGTAAGGGATGCTCACAGGCTTAAGAAGATGACTCAGGAGGATTATCCTGGAATACCTTGCTTTATCCTTGGCCATAGCTTTGGTTCTTTTGTTGCCAGAGAATATATCACAAGATACGGAACAGGTATCAAGGGTGCTATTATTCAGGGTACTGCATATATGCCAACAGGAACTATCAGAAGCCTTTCCGGCCTGGTAAACTTCCTTCAGTTCATCATGGGCGAGAAGTATCGCAGCAACATGGTTAACAACATGGCCTTCAAAGGTTATCTTTCCAGAATCCCTGATCATAAGACTAACTTTGACTGGCTCTCACATAATGACGAGAGCATACAGAAGTACATTGCAGATCCTGCATGTAATTTTGTATTCACACTTAATGGCTTCAAGACCATGGCTGACATCTTAAAGAGAGTCCAGGACATGGATGAGATGGAGAATATCCCTAAGGATCTGCCTGTTCTTATAACTGCTGGTAAAGAGGATCCAGTAGGCGGATATGGCGAAGCTCCTAAGAGGCTTTTTGCTATCTACACTAACGAACTGAAGATGACTAAGGTTGAGCTTAAGCTTTATGATGAAATGCGCCATGAACTTCAGCAGGAGATCGGAAGAGAAAAGATTTATGCTGAGCAGTATGAGTGGATAAAGAAAGTGCTGGATAGTGGATCAACAAATAATTGACACATCAAAAATAATGGTAAGATGCGCTTACCATTCTGATTGGGATGGGGCGATGAAGCTCGCATGGGACACCTTTGTGAGATTCGACGCCCCTGATTATTCTCAGGAAGGAATAGACAACTTCTATAATTTTATACATGATGAAATGCTCAGAAATATGTTTGTGGCAGGTCATTATCAGCTTTTTGTTGCCATGGATGAGGGCAGATATGTAGGTATGCTTTCTTTGAGGGAAAAGAAGCATATCTCTCTTTTGTTTGTAGATGAAAAATATCACAGACACGGAGTTGCAAGTGCACTCCTAAAGTTTGTGTGCAAATATGCTCTTTCTGAGGAGGGTGAGGAGAGGCTCACAGTTAATGCTTCTCCATATGCGGTTGATTTTTATCACAAAAAGGGCTTCAGGGATTTACAAGGGGAAACTGTTGCTGACGGGATAAGATTCACACCGATGGAACTGGTATTTAGGTAAAAGGAAAAGGGTTTTAAAATGGGAAAAATATTTGATCTTGACAGTCCTCTTATCAGAGCACTGAACAAGCTTGCTGATGTTATGTGGATTAATGTACTGGTGCTGGTTTTTTCAATACCGCTTGTGGTGGAGCAGTTCTTTCTTATGTCTCCAGTATATATTGACCTGATGGCTGCTGAACCGGGAACTTTTAATTTTGGATCTTATATTGGAGTTATCATAATTGCCTGGGTAGCTGGAATAATCTGTTCCATTCCATTAGGTCCTGCGCTTACAGCTATGCACTTTGTTCTTCTTAAGGTTGTCAGAGAAGAAGAGAGCTACATTACAAAGACTTTCTTTAAATCATTTAAGGAGAATTTTAAACAGAGTGCTATTCTTCAGGTGCTTCAGTTTGTTGCCTTTGGAATCATTTTCCTTGATTTCATTCTGACTTCAAACTTAAACAGCATATACAGATACATTGTATTAGCAGTGGGACTTATCATTTTCATGGCGTCTCTCTACATTTTCCCTCTGCAGTCAAAGTTTGAGAACACCATACTTGGAACTATAAAGAACGCATTTCTTGTGTCTATCATGGCATTGCCAAGAACTGTGGGAATGGTAGTTGTAACACTTTTCCCCATTCTTTTGGTATATTTCTTTGACCTTAAAGTTGTACCGGTTCTGTTCCTTTTGGGAATAGCCGGACCAGGCTATTGCTGTGCAGCTCTCTACAGCGAAACTTTCAAAAAGTTTGAGCCTAAGGAAGAAGTTCTTTCTGAGGAAGAGGAGCTGGAACAGGCAATAAGAAAGATTGATGATGAGGAAAATTAAGAACAGATCACATCTTCGGTGGTTAGTACCTCTGTTTATCTTTTTTGTATTACTGGGATTCTTCCTTTTTGAATACAAAAAAGAAATCCATGAAAGGGCAATTACGGCAAAGGAGACTGAAATGGTTCTTGCTATTGAGCAGGAACTACAGGTGATTGATATCTCCCTTGCCAATGCCTCGTCGTGTCTTTTGGCATCTTCTAATGCCATATCTGAGTATCATCTTCAATATAATCGCAATCAGATTTTGGATATATTAAACAACATCGTGTCTTCGACGGATGCTACCAAGGCAATGATATGTGGCCTTGATGGACTGGGCTATGATAATGAGGACTGGGATGTTTATTTGGCTGATGAAACCTACTTCGAAGAAATTCTGTCAGAGTATTCAAAGGGCGGGCTTGGAATGGTCCTTCCTGACGACTATGGCGAGGGTGACGACAAGGAAGTCCTTTTGGTGTGTCACGTGGCTTTCGAGAAGAAAGAAGACGGTGTCATAGTGGTCAAAGTTCCTGTGATGTCGTTATCAGACAGCCTGTTTATGGACAGATTCATGGCAGATAATTTTGCCGTAATAACCCTTGATGGAATTGTCCTGGCCACAACAAGGGGGCAGCATGAAAATGTAAGTGAAGGAAGAACTTCTTTCTGGAATCAGCTTCCCATTGGCATTTCTAAAGATACCATCAAGTTAAACATTTCCCAAAAGAACGTATATATGGGCAGGATAAAAGATTATGGATATATTCTTGTAATACCAATGAGAGTACCTGCAGGCGGAGCTGTGGTACTGATTCGTGATGACCAGATGGAAATAATGATTGCCACGGAAGAACTTGACTTTAGGGATCTTCTGGTAAAGATTGGCGTTCTTATAGCAGCTCTTTTGCTGATGGTTCTTTTTGCTCATGTCATCAGTGATCTTATTGAAGTGAAGATCAGGGAAAAGAAACTTTCCCAGAACGAGACGGATCCGGTGACGGGACTGATTACAAGAACTGCTGCTGAAGCAGAAATCCAAAATTATATGGATAACCCGGACAACAAAGGAGGATTGCTGTTCTTTGTTGGAATTGAGGGTGTGTCAACAGTGACGGATCTGGACAGGGCTATTATTGATTCCAGAAGAAAAGAATTTGCCAAGACTCTTAGCAAGAATTTCAGGGCAACTGATATTCTTGCAAGGATAGGTGATGATAGATACCTGGTATTCCTGAAGGGGGTACATGAAGATAAGGATGTGAGGAAGCAGACTGATGAGATGCAGATGTTCCTTCATGATCTGAGAGTTGATACTTCGGAAATCGGATATGCACATGCCGGAGCAGCTCTTTTCCCTGAAAACGGAAAAGATGTAAAAGAACTTATGGAGTCTTGTGAAGAGGCGCTTGAGAGGTCTAAGGAAGTAGGAAGAGGTAAACTGTCATTTTGAGAATTATGCAATAGTCAAGTTGCACAGTGATAATTTCTTTTATTCGTCAACATTTTTGGTTTTCTATCTTTCCGGGGTTATTCTAGGCAGAATGGCTAAGGAATAATAAAAAATTTGTGAAATTGGTGAATAGATAATAAATTTCCAAGATAATATACTTTTATCTAGCGTAAATCTATTTACACAATATTAGGAGGAAAGATAGGTATGGCAAGTTTATCACTTGAACATGTAACAAAGGTTTATCCTAACGGTTTCGAAGCTGTTAAAGACTTCAACCTTAACATTGAGGATAAAGAATTCATTATTTTCGTAGGACCTTCAGGATGTGGAAAGTCAACAACACTCCGTATGATCGCTGGACTTGAGGATATTTCTTCAGGAACACTTAAGATCGGTGACAGAGTTGTTAACGATGTAGAGCCTAAGGACAGAGATATCGCGATGGTATTCCAGAACTACGCTCTGTATCC
>CAMVRW010000198.1 GCA_947169985.1 uncultured Butyrivibrio sp.
CCTTATCTCCATGAACGCCAAGCGGAATATGTCTCTCATCATAGGTGTGGCTTGGCCTTACAATGGTCACAGGGAAGCCCTCTTTTCGGTACTTCTCCATCAGAAACTCCTCACAGGCGATCTTTTTCCTTGAATACTCCCAATATGGATTCGCCAAAGTAGTTCCTTCCGTTATCACATAACCTGCTGCCGGCTTATTATATGCGGAAGCTGAGCTTATGAAGATATACTGCTTAGTTGTCCCATTAAAAAGCCTGTAGTCACGCTCCACTGCATCAACATCAAATGCAATAAAGTCGCTGACCACGTCAAAGTCCATTCCTTCAAGCTTAGCTTTAACGTCCTGCTCATCATTTACATCTGCAATTATCTGTTTTACATTAGAAGGCACTTCTGCCTTTCTGTTGCCTCTGTTCAAAAGAAACACTTCCCACATGGGGTCCTCTGACAATCTCTTTACTATTCCCATGCTGATAGTTCCTGTTCCGCCAATAAATAGTGCTTTCATTTCCTTCCCTCCTTCTCCTAGATATATTATAGCGAAAAAATTAATAAAAGTATTATATTTTGTTTATATATACGTTACTATCTTAATGTAATTTAGTATATGTACGGAGAATTATATTCTTTTCAAACTTATAGGAGGGTTTCTTCAATGGCAGATGCTAATACTAGTAGTAATGCAGCTAAAAAAGGTGCTCCAAAGGCCATCAGTGTAAGACTGGCGGCAATGTTTGTAGGACTACTTATCGCCAGTATCCTGGTGGCAGAATTCCTTGTTTTGGGCTTTGGTTTCAATCTGGTAAAAGACCTTATTGACACCTCTCTCAGCAATCAGGTTAGCGCCAGTGCTTCTGAGGTCAACAAGAATCTGACTTCAACATTCTACTATCTGAATGGTGTTGCTGATGCAGTTGAACAAACCGAGTTTAAGAACAATGACGATATAATGGAATACCTGATAGGAACAGTAGGAAGATACAACATGATCCCTACAGGTGCTTATCTTGCTCTTAACGACGGAACCTTCCTGTATCCAAGTGAACCAGACTTTCAAATGGATGGCATAACCGAAAAAGCCTGGTATAAAGAGGCTATAGGCTACGACAATTCCTGGTTCTATTTCTATGACCAGCCATATTTTGATGAAGTAACAGGTGGCCTGTGTGCTACAGTTATCAGACACGTACACTTAAAAGACGGCAGAGAAGGCTGCTTTGCAGCAGATCTCTTCCTGGCATCATCCCAGGAAAAACTGAATGAAGTAGTTATAAATGAGACCGGTGGATCAATGATGATCACAAAGGGCGGTCTCATCCTCTCCTACAGAGATGATACCAGCCTTTGCGGAAAGAACGTCTCCGAAGTTACAGATCAGCCCATTGTAACCGCTATAGCAGAGCTTGTAGCAGGTGAGAGTGAGGAAGATGTAGGAAAGGTTGTACCTCTTAAAGCAGGCGGTCAGAAATACTATGCAGTAACAGCAGGCGTCAGCGGAACTGACTGGAGTGTTGTAAGTTATGCCAAGCAGAAGGAAGTTCTTTCAACTCTCTTAAGACTTATCTTCATTCTCTTCATAGTAACAGTTTTATCTGTAGTTCTTGTTATCATTATCATAACCAAAGCGCTTCACAGCATGATCAAAAAGCCTGTTACAGCGCTTACCGATAACATTGAAAAGATTTCAGGCGGTGACTTTACCGTAGACATCACCTCTAAGGGCGATGACGAAATTGCATATATGAACAGAGCCATGGGTGACTTTATCCATGGCATGAGAAACTCTCTTTCTGAGATCAAGGATGTTTCCGGAAAGCTTATGGGAGATGCTCAGACCTCCAAGTCCACAGCTGAAGATCTGGAAGAAGCGGCTAACAATCAGTCCGTAAGCATGACTCAGATCAGAGAAAACATCGACAACATGGCAAGTGCCGTTAATGAAGTTGCTGAGAACGCTACTGTTCTTGCCCAGACTGTTGCCAGTGTAACAGATCAGGAACAGCAGATTGAGGCATCCATGAACGAGCTTGTTAAAAAAGCTGATTCCGGACAGCATGATATGTCCACAGTGGCAGATGGTATGTCCGACATTGTTGAGTCCATGAAGGATATGGCAGACGCTGTAGCTAACGTAGATGAAGCAGCAGATAAGATCAATCAGATCATTGACCTGATCAACTCCATTTCTTCGCAGACCAATCTTCTTTCACTGAACGCTTCAATTGAGGCTGCAAGAGCAGGTGAAGCAGGTAAGGGCTTCGCAGTTGTTGCTCAGGAGATTGGACAGCTGGCACAGAACTCTGCAGATGCTACCAACCAGATCGGTGAGATCATCAAGGATATGTCCCAGAAGGTTCAGATGCTGTCTGAGAAGTCCGAGACAAATACTACTCTTATCAACAACAGTGCTGAGACCGTAAATGTAGCAGCCAACACCTTCAAGGAGATCACTCAGGAGCTTTCAGACGCCAACAGCATCCTCACAGAAATGGCTGAACAGATGCAGAAGGTTAACGATGTTGCCACCAACATGGCTTCCGTATCCGAGGAACAGTCAGCATCCACTCAGGAGATTGCCGAGAACGTAGAAAGAGTTACTGAAGCAGCCAAGGGAGTTGCATCCTCCTCAGAGCTTGTTGCCAACGCAGCTTCTTCAGTATCAGATGCGGTTGACACAATCAATGGCAACCTTGAAAGATTCACGATCAATTAAGCCTGATACAAAGGGGCGGTACAAAAAGTACCGCCCTCTTTTTTGTCTCATTATTCTTTCTCTTCTTCTGTAACCGGTGTGTTCACCGTGATCAAGACCTTAGTGATACGATTACCCTTGATTCCACGGGCTGTCAGAGTAATGCCATTATCAAGGGTAACGGTCTCTCCGTAGCCTGGGAGTCTGTCCAGAGCCTCGATCATAAGTCCTCCGATGGAGTCGTAGTCCTCTGAATCAAGGTCTGTCTTAAGCTCATCGTTGATGTCATCAAGCTTCATGTTACCTTCAACCAGGTAACGTCTTCCGCCTACGTTCTTGATCAGATTGATCTCATCTGAGTCGTACTCATCTCTGATCTCACCGACTATCTCTTCAAGCAGATCCTCCAATGTGATCATTCCCACTGTTGCGCCGTACTCAGAGAGAACAAAGGCAACGTTCTGGGACTTTTCACGCATCTCCACCAATAGATCAGCGGTCTTTTTAAACTCGTAGGTGTAATAAGCTTTTCTCAGGTGATCCTTTATCTTGAAGTTCTCTTTATCCTCAAGAAGGATCAGGTCTTTTACATTTATAAGTCCAATAATGTTATCCTGCTCATTTCCCTCATAAACAGGAATTCTGGTGTACATATCCTCCTTGAAGATCTTCATAACTTCATTATAGGTGGCTTCTGTACTTACACAGGACATGTCTATCCTTGGTATCATGATGTCCTTGGCTACTGCGTCGCTGAAATCAAATACGTTGTAGATGATCTCCTTCTCGCCGCTTTCTATGACACCATCCTCGTGGCTTACGTCCACGTAGGTCTTAAGTTCATTTTCAGTCATGGCCTGATGGTTGTCTGTGTTAACATGAAGGATCTTCAGGATAACGGTAGACACGCCATTTATAACAATGCTGACCGGTGTAACAATAGTCATCAGCGCCATTACAACGCCTGAATACCAGATGGAAATATTCTCCGCATAGGAGGCAGCAATGGTCTTTGGTACTATCTCACCAAATATCAGTACAACAAGAGTAAGAACTCCGGTACCGACACCAATTGCAAAACTTCCGAACCTGTCAGTTACAAACACTGTCATGAGAGCTGAAGCACTAAGATTTACTATGTTATTTCCAATGAGGATTGCCGATAAGACCTTCTGGGCATCCTCCGTAATCTTAAGAACCCTTGCTGCTCTCTTATTTCCTTCATCTGCCAAAGCTTTCATCTTGACCTTATTACAGGTCATAAGCGCCGTCTCGGCAGAGGAAAAGAACGCCGACAGCAGCACTAAAATTATAAGAACTATTAACCTGACCAAATGAACGTCCAACTGTCTGAATCTCCTTTAACTAAGTGGATTAAGGTAGAACTCCTTGAAGTCCTCATATCCCTGATCTGTGAGCTGCTGCTTCTGGAACTTCTTGTTCTTGTTCATGCGAACTACAAGCACCTGTCTTCCGTCTGCTCTCTCCTTCTGAGCCTGGGCAATGATCTCGGCAAGTCTTTCTCCCTTGATGCCCTTTTCGATGAGGAATGCAGTCTTTTCGCTGGCTCCGGGAATCTTAAAGCCCTCATCCATCATGATCATGATGATACGCTCAAAGCCGATGGAGAAGCCACAGGCAGGAGTTTCCTGTCCAAGGAACTTTCCAACCATCTTATCGTAACGTCCGCCGCCTCCACAGCTTCCGCCGTACTGTGGCATAGCTACTTCGAAGATCGTACCTGTATAGTAGCTCATTCCGCGAACCAGAGTGGGATCAAATACCATCTCAAACTGAGCTGTCTTGGTCTCCTCAACTGAGCTGATGATCTCTGCAAGTCCTTCCTTGGTCTCTTCATCAAGGAAGTCACCTATCTTATCAGCGATGACCTTAAGGCCCTCCAAAGAGTCTTTTCCCTCTGCTGCCTTGAAAAGGTCAAGGTACTTTTCTACGCTGTCCTGTGAAAATCCAGCTTTAACAAGCTCCTCTGAAACACCATCAATGCCGATCTTATCCATCTTGTCCAGAGTGATGAATACGTTGTCGTACTCCTCCTCAGGGAATCCACTGTAGGCAGCCATAGCCTTTAAGATCTTACGGTCATTGATCCTGATCTTGAAATCCTTAAATCCAAGTCTGCCAAGAGTTGTGGTGGTGGCAAGGATAAGCTCTATCTCAGCAAGATTTGAAGCCTCGCCAAGGATGTCGATATCGCACTGCATGAACTGACGATATCTACCCTTCTGAGGTCTGGCTGCTCTCCATACATTTCCCATCT
>CAMVRW010000199.1 GCA_947169985.1 uncultured Butyrivibrio sp.
ACACCATCATGGCTGAGGCCCTTGAGAAGTGGCCGGTAGATCTTTTCCAGAGACTTCTTCCCAGAATCTATCAGATCGTTGATGAGATCAACAGAAGATTTGTTGACCAGATTATGCGCCAGTACACAAATTCCGCAGGAATCGATGTGCAGGCTAAGATCAGAAGCATGGCTATCCTCTATGACAATCAGGTTAAGATGGCTCACCTTGCAATCGTAGGAGGACATTCTGTAAATGGTGTTGCCAAGCTTCATACAGAGATTCTTGAAAAGAGAGAGCTGAAAGACTTCTACGAGATGATGCCCGAGAAGTTCAACAACAAGACCAACGGTATCACCCAGAGAAGATTCCTTATGCACGCAAATCCGCTCCTGGCTGACTGGGTAACAGAAAAGATCGGCGATGGCTGGATCACAGACCTGTCAGAGATGTCCAAACTCAAGGAATTTGTTGATGATAAGAAGGCCCAGAGCGAGTTCATGGAGATCAAGTACCAGAACAAGAAGCGTCTGGCTGCTTATATCAAGGAGCACAACGGCATTGAAGTTGATCCTAAGTCCATCTTTGATGTACAGGTAAAGAGACTTCACGAGTATAAGAGACAGCTCCTTAACATCCTTCAGGTAATTCATAAATACAACGATATCAAGGCTCATCCAAGTAAGGACTTCTATCCAAAGACCTATATCTTTGGCGCAAAGGCAGCAGCCGGATATCTTACAGCAAAGCTTACCATCAAGCTCATTAACTCTGTAGCTGATGTGGTTAACAATGATCCTGATATTGCAGGAAGACTTAAAGTAGTATTCATCGAGGATTACAAGGTTTCAAATGCAGAGCTTATCTTTGCTGCAGCTGATATTTCAGAGCAGATATCCACAGCAAGTAAGGAGGCATCAGGAACCGGTAACATGAAGATGATGCTTAACGGTGCAGTTACTCTTGGAACACTGGATGGTGCTAACGTAGAGATCGTCAACGAAGTAGGTGAGGAAAATGCCTTCATCTTTGGACTTACCTCCGAGGAGGTTATGGCTTACGAGAAGAACGGCGGCTACAATCCTATGGATATCTACAATAGCGATCCTAATGTTAAGTCAGTTCTGGATAAGCTTGTGGATGGTACCTTCTCATCAGACAGAGAACTGTTCAGGCCGCTCTACAACTGCCTGCTTAATACTGTTAACTCCAACAAGGCAGACCAGTACTTCATTCTGAAGGACTTTGAGGCTTATCTTGAGGCCCACAGAAAGATCACTGATGCCTATGCAGATAAGAGACGCTGGGCTAAGATGTCCATGCTGAACACAGCATGTTGCGGTAAGTTCTCTTCAGATAGAACTATTCAGGAATATGTGGACGAGGTTTGGCATCTGGACAAGCTTCAGATTGAAGTTAAATAAATCACAGAGTGCATTAAAATGGGGCAGTACCTTTTATTACGGGTACTGCCCTTAATTGCTGGGGATATTTCTTTAGTTTGGATCATTGGATTCCAGGTGGCGCTCTTCAATGAGTTTTTCCACCTGCCGAAGATGTTCTTTATTTCCAGCATCTGTGTCGCTCTTTGGAAGAGACTTTCTGTAGGCTGAGGGAGACATCTTTTTCTCCTGCCTGAAGGCTTTTGAAAATACTAGAGGGTCCGAATAGCCACAGGATATGGCGATTGACTCGATGGGAAGCTGTGTCAGCTGCAACAGCTCCTGGGCCTTGGCGATGCGATAGCTTGTCAGGTACTGTTGAGGAGATATCCCAAGGGTCTTTTCAAAAAGAGTGTACAGGTAGCTTCTGTTGATGCATACATAATTGGCGATATCCGTGACCTTGATGGGGTTACAGTAGTTGCTTCTGACGTAGGCCTGAGCTTTGGTGACATAATTGTTGGCGCTTCCGGAGTCGCTCTTTTGGGTGACGCTTATTCCGGAGGCTATAACTGAAAGGAACATGGAAAGAAGGCCGTTTCTTCGAAGTACATCCTCTACACTGAAGGTGTTGTGGTCCATCATGTCTTTTACCAGGTCATAGATGGTAGCTGAGTCCTTGGATTTAAACACCGGCTGCTGCAGTGAGAGGCCAAGCTGCGAAACGATTGCCTCAGCTCTTTTGCCTCCAAAGCCCACCCAGGCATAGGTCCAGGGATCCTTTTCATCTGCGACGTAGTAAGCAAGCTCGTCCGGGACGATAAGAAAGCCGTAGCCTTCCTTTAGTGGATAGCTCTTTCCGCCGATGGAGAACTTGCCCTTGCCGGAGAGGCAGTAGTGGATCATGAAGTGGGGCTTTAGGGCCGGGCCAAAGCTGTGACCGGGCAGAGTCTGTGAAAGACCGCAGCAATACACGTAAAGATCATCGGATTCTTCTGTGTTGAACAGGAGTTTATAGGCTTTTTCCATGGTTTGTCCTCGTGATAATCATGTTTATATGGAAATTATACGCATTTAGAAGCCCCCAGACAATTGTATTTTGGGGCAAATTAAGGTAAAATGTAAGATGCATTTTGAGCATTAAACTCAGGGTGTGAAAGGGAAAAAGAGTTGCAAAACGATATTCAGGATTTTTTAAAAGCGGGAAACGAAATTTTAAACAGTGTTTCCAGTGCAATAGACAGAAATGATTACAGCACGCTTCATGCGGATGTGAATAAAGCGATCAAATCCGTCACTATAGACAGAAAGACCATGTACGCCAGCAAGATGAACAATGGCGCACCCATGAGAGCTCAGGCTCCAAGGCAGAAGGTTTATCCATTCCTTGAAAAGAGGATAAGCAAGTATCTTGGAGTACCTCAGATGGCTGCATCAGCGGCTTTCGGAGCATTTATGTTAATGGATTGCCTGGGACTTCTTCTCATTGGTTCCTGGCCCGGGGCAGCTGTTACGGGCGCTATTACAGCTCTTTGTGCACTGGCATTTTTCAAGGGAAAGCAGAAGTTTGACCTGGTTAAGAAGTACTATCAGTACGGAAGCGTCTTAAAGGATGCTGAGTACTTCAGTATAACGGATCTTGCAAGGGTTTTACGGAGCCGTGACAAGACAGTCCTTAAGGATATCAAGGACATGATCAAGCTGGGATTTCTTCCAAGGGCGAAGCTGGACAGAGCTGAGACCACCTGTATGATCACCGACAGGGCCTACGATCAGTACCTTGGAGCTGAGAAGGACAGGGAAGACAGAGAAGCGAGAGCTATTGCTGATAAGAAGAAGGCAGTGGAAGAGGCCAAGGCAAGAAATGCTGAGTACGAAGGACTTCCTACAAAGGCAGTTGAGATACTTGAGGAAGGAAGAGAGTACATCGTCTTCGTAAGACAGATAAATGATGTTATTCCTGATACAGAGGAGCTATCAAACAAGCTTTACAGGCTTGAAGAGATAATGAACAAGATCTTCGCTCAGGTTAAAAAAGATCCATCCAGTGCAGATGAACTTCATAAGCTTATGAACTACTATCTGCCTACCACCAAGAAGCTTTTAAATGCTTATGTTGAGCTTGATAAAATGCCTGAGGTTGGAGAGAATATCACTCAGACAAAGCGCGAGATCGACGATGCTATTGATACCATAAATGCAGCTTTTGAAAGTCTTTTGGACAGCATGTTCCAGGATATGGCCTGGGATATTTCTTCAGATATCTCAGTTATGAAGACCATGATGGCTCAGGACGGACTTACCGTTGAAGGTCAGGGCATGGCATCACAGATGCAGTCAGCCGGAGGCCCTGCAGTGGCTTTCCAGACGGAGCCTGAAGCTCAGGGGCAGTATCAGACAATGCCAGAGGATAAATAATTATATTAAAAGTATTAGGAGGACGATATGGGAGCAGAGTTAGAGTTCGGTGAAGCACCGGTAGCACCATCACTTGAGTTTGGGGCAGCAGCTCAGGCACAGGAAGCACCTGCAGCAGAGCCTGCGAAAGAGCAGTCAAACGGAAACATTGCCATGGAGGCTCAGCTTACAGCTGAAGAGCTTAAGCAGGTTGAGGACTTCAGCAAGCAGATCGACATCGCCAACACAACAGGAATCATGAACTATGGTGTAGGCACACAGAAGAAGCTGGCTGATTTCTCAGAGAAGGCTATTGAGAACGTAAGAACCAAGGATATGGGTGAGGTTGGTGACATGATCACAAACCTTGTTACAGAGCTTAAGAGTTTCGAGATTGATGAGGATGAGAAGGGAATCAAAGCTCTTTTCAAAAAGAGTGCAAACAAGCTTGAGGCCCTTAAGGTTAAATACAGCAAGGCTGAGACCAATGTTCAGGCTATCAGCAATGAGCTGGAGAGACACCAGGTAACTCTTCTTAAGGATGTTGAGGTTCTTGATAAGATGTACGACCTGAATCTTAACTACTACAAAGAACTTACAATGTACATCCTGGCTGGTAAGAAGAAGCTTGAGGAAGAGAGAAGTACCACTCTTGTTGAGCTTCAGAAGAAGGCTGAGGCTTCAGGACTTCCTGAGGATGCTGAAGCAGCTAAGGATTTCGCAAACAAGTGCGACAGATTTGAGAAGAAGATCTATGACCTTGAGCTCACAAGAACCATCGCTATGCAGACAGGTCCTCAGATCCGCATGGTACAGTCTTCAGATACAATGATGGCTGAGAAGATCCAGTCAACCATCGTTAACACCATTCCTCTTTGGAAGAACCAGATGGTCATCGCTATGGGTATAGAGCACGCTACACAGGCTGCACAGGCTGAGCGTGAGGTTAACGATATGACCAACAAGCTCCTTAGAAAGAACGCTGATGCTCTTAAGGTTGCTACAATCGAGAGTGCAAAAGAGGCTGAGAGAGGAATTGTTGATATCGAGACCCTTAAGCATACTAATGAGTCTCTTATCACAACTCTGGATGAAGTCCTTAAGATCCAGACAGAAGGTAAGCAGAAGCGCCATGAGGCTGAGGCTGAGCTTTCTCAGATCGAGAATCAGCTTAAGGATAAGCTTATCCAGGCAGCTAAGAGCTGATATA
>CAMVRW010000200.1 GCA_947169985.1 uncultured Butyrivibrio sp.
AGGATGGAATCACCCTTGAGGAGGGGAAGAGCTACAGACTCACCTTCAGAGCTAAGTCTAGTATCGAGAGAGCAATCAAGTACAGCTGCCAGGAGTTTGAAGGTCAGTGGACAAATTATAGCGGCACAGGTTCAGTTCAGGTAGGACCACAGTGGAAGACCTTCACTGCTGAGTTCAAGATGACAAACCCTACAGATACAAAGACAAGATTCAACATTACAATGGGTTCTGTAGATGGTAAGAGAATTACAGAAAAGCATGATGTTTATATTGATGACATCGAACTTATTGAGCTTGATTACGAAGTAGAAGAAAACAAGCAGACTGAGACCACAGATAGTGGCGAGAATGTTGATCCTGGAAACGGCGAAGGCGGAAACGATGAGCCTTCAGATCCTGATCAGCCTACAGATCCTGACCAGCCAGGTAATGGCGAAGGTGGCAATGGTGAAGGCGAAAACGTAGAGCCTTCAAATCCAGATCAGCCAGTTGATCCTGACCAGCCTTCAGAGCCAGCTCAGCCAGAAGAAGAGGATAAGCCATCAGTTCCTTCAACACCTCTTCAGCCAGCTCAGCCTACTCCTGTAGTAGTGGCAGTTAAGAAGGTTGTAACTGCAGTTGTTAAGACAGTTACGAAGGTTGTAACAAGTATTGTTAAATCAATCTTCAGACTGTTTAGATAAGCCCTTCGTTTTATATATTTATACCTCATAAGAGTGCAACGCGTTCCCCTTAAACGGTTGCAACAGGATCGGTCAGTGTCTATACGGCGCTGGCCGGTTTTGCATTAGGAATAATTGAAAAAAGTAGCCTTTTGTAGTATTCTATATGTTGTAGAATTAGATGCAAAATCGGCTAAAAAATACACAAGATGTAGAAGACAATTATGATGACATGTAAGGATGCTGAAAAGTTAATCCCCGAGTTTTTGGATGATGACCTGGACAACAGGGAACTGGCTGAATTCCTCGCTCATGTGGATTCCTGTCCTGAGTGCAAGGAGGAACTTACCATACAGTTTCTTGTGAGAGTAGGTATGCAGAGGCTTGAAGATGGAAACACCTTTAACCTTAGCAGAGAGCTTGATCATCTCCTTATTGACTCTAAGAAACGCCTTAGCGCCCGTAAATATCTGGTAATGACCAGCTATATCCTGGAGATCGCTGTAGCGGCCCTTCTTGCCACCTGTCTTTTACTAGCAATAGCTTTATAAGGGGATTTATGTCAGATAAGAAACTTGTTATAGATGGAGATAAGTTAATACAGGATGCCTACGAAAGTGTCCCTGTTTTTGTGGATGGTGAAGAGCATCAGATAAACGGTCTTTACGGAGCCTTATATAAGTTAAAAGAGCTTTTGGCAAGCGGTAACTTTGATGGCTTCGAGATCTCTTTTGCAGGAGAGGCTTCGTTTACTGAGTCTGTGAAGTGGCAGGCTGTGCGTTTTTCAGAGCTTTTAAATGCCATTAATGGAGTGGAGATAAATGCTGAGAATCCAGTGACTCCTGATATTCAGGTGGCTTTGGAGGAGACTCTTCTTGGACTATCGCCTTCAGGGAAGGTTGCAGAGCTTCCAAAATTCAAGTATTCTCTTATAGTTACTTCCGATCTTGGAGAGGTAGAGGAGATATTTAAGGATGCTTCTAAGGCAGAGAGTGTATCCTACTATTTTCTTACCCAAAAGGAGGGCGAAGGAAAGTCAGATGTTAAGGCCCTTGGCCTTTCCCTTTGCTTTGATGCGTCTGTAGTTTATTACATCCCTGTGGTGAACTTTATCACATCTTCATATCTTGGTCAGAAACTGGCGGAACTATCAGGAAATGTTAGCCTTTTGACCTTTGATATAAAGGAAAGCTACAGATTCTTTACTCCTTCGGAGATTTCCGGCAGGAATACAGGCTTTGATCAGAATGATACGCTCTTTAAGAAGGAGCCCAGATGCTTCGACGTCCTTATCGGAGCATATCTTAATAATCCGCTGAAGAACGATTATGAGCCCTGGGACATCAGCACCGAGTACCTGGGGATTCCTATGCCCAAGAAGGCTGATATTTTTGGAAAAGAGCTTTTGTCAGAGGCAGATGAAGCTAAAGTAGGTGACTACGCTGGTAAGATCGCCTTTATCTCTTTTGCTGCAGCTCCTATTATCAGAGGAAAGTTAGTTAAGGCAGGCATGGAGAATCTATTTTACAACATAGAAATGCCTCTTTCCTATATCCTTTACGCTATGGAGAAGGAGGGCATCATTGCAAGACGTGATGCCTTGAAGGAATATGGAGATAAGCTTTTGGTTCGTATCAAAGAGCTTGAGAAGGCTATATATGAGGCTGCGGGTTTGGAGTTTAATATCAATTCACCTAAGCAGCTTGGTGAGATCTTATTTGAAAGGCTTGGACTTCCTGCTGAGAAGAAGACCAAATCCGGTTATTCTACTGCAGCTGAGGTTCTTGAAAAGCTGGCTCCGGAGCATAAGATTGTAGCAGATATATTGGAGTACAGAGGGCTGTCAAAGCTTAAGTCCACCTACGCAGATGGGCTTGCAGCCTTTATTGAGAAGGATGACAGGATCCACACCAGCTTTAATCAGACTATTACAGCAACAGGAAGGATAAGTTCAACAGAGCCTAACCTTCAGAATATCCCCATGAGGACTGAGCTTGGAAGGCTTATCAGAAAGGTCTTTGTTCCTAAGGAGGGATATGTATTTGCTGATGCTGACTATTCACAGATTGAACTTAGGATCCTGGCTCACATGTCTGAGGATCAGGGGCTTATAAGTGCTTACCATGAGGGCGAGGATATTCATGCAATAACTGCCTCCAAGGTATTTCATGTACCATTTGAAGAGGTTACTCCGCTTCAGAGGCGAAATGCCAAGGCGGTCAATTTTGGAATCGTCTATGGTATCAGCTCCTTTGGCCTTTCTCAGGACCTTTCCATTTCTGTGGGAGAAGCTAAGGAATACATGGAGAAGTATTTTGAGACCTATCCGGGAGTTCGCTCCTACCAGGACAGAGCCATTGCAGATGCCAAGGATAAGGGATATTCTGAGACACTCTTTGGCAGGAGAAGACCTATTCCTGAGCTTAAGAGCGGCAATTACAATCTGAAGCAGTTTGGAGAGAGGGTGGCAATGAATGCACCTATACAGGGAACTGCTGCGGATATCATGAAGATAGCCATGCTGAATGTTTACTTCAGGATAAAGAGGGAGAACCTGGTTTCAAGGCTCATCCTTCAGATACACGATGAGCTTGTTATAGAGACTGCCCCGGATGAGGTGGACAGCGTTTCTAAGATTCTTGTGGAGGAGATGGAGAAGGCAGTTACCCTTGCTGTTCCTATGGAGGTTGACTGTCACACCGGTAGTGACTGGTATGAAGCAAAATAAGCTGACTGTGGGGAAGACAAATATCATAGGTATAACGGGAGGAATTGGAGCCGGTAAGAGTGAGGTTTTAAAGTACTTAGGCAGTAAATATAACTGCAGGGTTATTTACTCGGATCAGGTGGCCAACGATATCAAGAAAAAAGGCTATCCCGCCTATGATGAGCTGGTTTCTCTCCTTGGAAAGGGAATCCTTGGGGAAGACGGAGAGATTGATAAAACCAGGATGGCTTCAGCTATATTTAATAACAAAGATACACTGGAAAGCGTTAATAATATTTTGCATCCTGCAGTAAATACATTTATTATTAATATAATAGATGAAGAGCGGAGCAAAGGGCAGCTGGACTTTGTATTTGTGGAAGCAGCTCTTTTGATTGAGAATGGCTATAAGCGTATTGTGGACGAAATGTGGTACGTATACGCCAGTGAGGATGTAAGGCGTGTAAGGCTAAAGGAATCCAGAGGGTACTGGGATCAGAAGATAGACGATATCTTCAAGAGTCAGCTGGATGATAAGTCCTTTAGAGAGAATGCGGATTTTGTTATCGACAACAGTTCGTCTTTGGATGAAATGGCGGCACAGATAGATATTAAACTTGGGGAGTGGGAAAAATAATGGCAAGTTTAGAACAGAAGAACCAAAAGGTAGTATATGGACTGGACATTGGTACCAGAAGCGTTGTTGGTACCGTGGGCTACATGAATGAAGGGCAGTTCAACGTTATTGCCCAGGCTGTGGAGACTCATGAGACCAGAGCCATGCTGGATGGACAGATCCATGACATAGGAAAGGTTGGAACTACCATCAGAAAGGTGACCGACAGGCTGGAACAGCAGACGGACATTCATCTGACTGATGTTTGTATAGCTGCGGCTGGTAGAGTTCTTCGTACTGTAAGGACTAATTATGATTATGAGTATCCTGATGGACATACCATCACTGATGAGGATATTTACAACCTGGATTCAGGAGCTGTTGAGAAAGCTTACTCAGAGTTCCTTTCCCAGAACAATTCAGGCCTTAAATTCTATCTGGTGGGCTATTCCGTAATGCATTACTACCTGGACGGATACCAGATTGCAAACCTTGAGGGCCATAATGCCGGAAAGGTAAGCGTAGAGCTTATTGCAACATTCCTTCCTGATGACTGTGTTGATGGTCTTTATAAGGCCTGCGAGAGAGCAGATCTTAATGTTGCTAACCTGACCTTAGAGCCTATTGCAGCTATGATGGTTGCAATCCCTGATCGCTTCAGAATGCTGAATCTGGCCCTTGTGGACGTAGGCGCCGGTACATCCGATATCTGTATAACTGATGATGGAACCATCACAGCTTACGGAATGCTTCCTATAGCCGGTGATGATATTACAGAGATAATTGCCCAGCACTGTCTTGTGGATTTCAATGCAGCTGATGAGATCAAGATCCAGGCCAGCCACAATGACAAGGTTGAATACACCGATATCATGGGTCTTAAGAAGACCATAACCTCTAAAGAGATTGCAAGGATCATTCAGCCCAAGATTGATGAGATGGCTCAGAAGGCCACAGACGCGCTAAAGAAGCGCAACGG
>CAMVRW010000201.1 GCA_947169985.1 uncultured Butyrivibrio sp.
GCTCGATCTGGTCTTCCAAGCCTCTTCTCACATTTCCAAGAGTGTTAGGATCAAGCTCCTGTGGAAGTTTCATTCCAAACTCGGCTCTTACCTTATACTCGATAAGAGAAAAAACATATGCAGGCATGGTACGGACATCCCTTTCCCAATCCTGCATCGTCCTATATGGAATACCAAGATAATCAGAAAACTCATTTCTGCTCATACCAGTGGACTCACGGAGCTGAATAAATCTCTCCCCCTGAGTCATGTCGTTAGTGATCATCGGCATTACATTTGAATCTGCAGACAGCTCCATGTGCTGAGGCGCTACCGGAACTACTCCATTAACATCATCCCATTTTTCTATTGGTGTTCCTGTTCTTCTTTCCATAACAGTTTCACTCCCTTCTGAATTTCCTTTCAGGAAATCGGATCTCGTACTGCACCCTGCCTTCATCATCGTATGTGATATCAACATAGCAGTTGAAAGTCTTACCAGTCTTGCGGGACTTACAGCCCATGAGCTTAACTGTTCCACAGTTGAGAAATTCCTCTGCTATATCTTTTGTCATTTCCTTACCAATAGCCTGGAAAAACTTGTTGTCTTTCCAAATGGCAAAGCTACAGTCCATGTTGTCACAAAAATATGCCATATCTTTTTCTACTACTTTTGTTCCGCAGCAAGGGCAAACGCCAATACTATCATTTGCAGAATCTTCCTTTGCCTGCCTTGCAACAGCTCTCATTCGATTCTCTTCATCACTGAGGAATGGGATGTCACCATCATAGTCATCCGCGCTGATCCAGCCATCATCTTCATTTATTGTTCCCATGACGTTCACTCCTCCTCATTATCATCAAAAGAATCTTCAAAGTTATCAGGGATTAATTCACATTCGTCCTTATACTCGTATCTGTATTCATCGATAAGAATATCCGCCATGTTCTTCATGGACTCTGTCAGATCTTTTGATGTTTCAAAAAGCTCTCTTGTCTCGCCAAAAATGCTTACTTCTTTTTCTGCAAGATCAAGCGACCTCTTCATTGTCTGTGCCATATCTTTGATAAGATGTGCAATGTCTGCACCACTCTTCACTGCCTTTAACAGTTTTCTGTTTTCCTCATGAAGTTCTATATTGATCTCCATTATGTCCTGCTTCTTTGCCATTAAATTGCCACCCCCTTTTCATTGACTGCACCCCCTGCAGCCTTTTCCCTGCTTAGTTTTTCCTTCTCAATCTTGAGCTTGTCTAAAAGAGATGGTCTCTTTCCGCCAGCTCCATCAGGAAGGATCCTTACTGTACCAAGAATCTTTCTGCCAACATCTGCGACTGTCGCAGGCTTATCAGCGACAACTTCATCTGTATTCCTAAGCGGCCAGTCATCATCTGACTTATTCTTTTCAACAGCTTCTTTGGAATTTTCACCAGCCTGTTTTTCTTCTGCTCTCTGCTCCTTAGCTATTTTTTCAAGCTCTGCTTCCTGTTCCGGACTCATCTCCTGGGACTTTTCCTTATCAATCATCATGTCTTCCACTGACCTGATGATCATTGCCGATGTGGACCTTATGGTATTAAGAGCAGCTTTCAGCTCCTTCATGGACTCATCAGTTGTGTATGACGCTAGATAAGGAAAAGAATAAGCCCCGGTATCATAGCCAAAGAAATTCAGGACTACTGCTGCAGTTCCCTCAGCCTCAATCTCTTTTCTGTTCTTGCTGATATCTTTTGACGCATCAGCATGCAGCTTTGCATGAACCACTTCATGAAGGCATGTCTTAAGAGTCTGTAATTCGCTCATGTCCTTCTGGATAGCAATTCTCTTTTCCGCCACATGGTAATATCCCTTGGCACCGGATTTAATGTCTTCATAACCAATTGGAACAGGACTTACTTCTCTTATGACACTCATGAGAAGGGAAAACTTATTAACATCCCCCTTAAGTTCATCAATGCCAAGCTTTGGAAGCTCCTTGCCTTCAGTCTGCGAAACGTCAAATGTACTTTCAGCCTTAAAGCCCATGAGATTTAGTTCCTGTTTCACCTTCACAGGCTCACCATCTTTATCAAGGACTACTTTCCCATTGGCATCAAGCTTGTCTACTTCCTTTTCGATGGTATATGGCGCAGGAGCTATGACCTTGATTCCTTTTTCACCTTTCTTCACATAACGCCCCATCTTCTTCCACGCACCATAGCTCTGACATAATGTCGCATCCGGCTTCTGCATGGAAATCAGAATGCAGTTGTTCAAAGAGTAATGCGGAAACTTTGCCATTGTCGCAAGAAGAGTCTTAAACTCTGCACTGCTCCTTACAGACTTAACACCAACTTCAAGCTGGTCTGTCAGCTCTTTAAGCCTGTCCTCACGACTTTTGAAATTCATGTTTTCTGTATCAGCCATTCAGATCACCTCACTTTGTTTTCTTTGGTGCCTTAACTGAAGAAGGAGCCTGCTGAGCAGACTCCTCCTTTGCAGCTTTCTTAGCTGCCTGTGCATATGAAATGTATCTTGATTTACGAGCCATCACTCATCCCCCTCGTCATAGGATTTCTCATCTCTGGTATCGTCATAGGAAGCTTCATCCTCTTCTCCAAGACTCTTCAGGTAATCCTCATCCTCATAATCCTCATCAGGATCCGGAAATGTATTTTTCTTTTTGGAATTCTTAGTTGATGTGTAATACATAAATCCTCCAGCTCCTGCGAGTCCAAGGATCAATATAATCGCCATGATGCCGTTCACATTAACATCCTTCTTAGGCTCAGGCTCCGGTTCAGGTTCCTTTACAGGTTCGGGTTCTGGCTCAGGAGTTACTACAGGAGTCTTTTCTTCTACCTTTTCCTCCACCTTGCCCTTTCCTGTTACAGCAATATATTCACTGACCTGGTCCTCATCCATCAAAGACAAAAGATCTGATTCATCAACCATGTTAAGGAAGTGTACTTTCTCGTTACCGTCATCGTCACGGTCAATGATGATGTAAAAGTAGTTGCCGTTCTTAGTCATAACAGTGATGAACTGCTTGCCGCCAGCTTCAAGACTGCCATAATCATCTACGAGCTCCATGTTTCCGTCCGGTGTAAGTGGTCCCCACTTTTCCTCAATCTCAGGCTCTTTGCCCTCACAGTTGCGATAGTCCTTCTTGCAGAGCTTACAGGTCTCATCCACATGGTCTTCTGTACACTTTGTTTCACAGGTACAGTCATATCCGCCTGCAGCCGCTGTAACAGGATTCAAATAAAAAAGTGACCCACATAGAGCCACTGACATACCAAGGAACTTTGCCCTGGCTGCTATAGAATTAAAAAACTTCATTTAAAACATCCCCCTCAATCTTGTAATCGTTGTTTTCTGCAGCGTTGTTGGCACTGCCAATAGATTCCTTCTTGTCAGAGTTCTTATCCGAATTCTTTTCAGCAGGCTTTTTAGGTGCAGGCTTTCTCTCTTCTTCGATATATCCAAGCCTCTCAGCCGCCTTTTCCGGAGTAATCTGCAAAAGATTTATGACTCCGACAATGCTTGTCGCCTCTTCTGATCTGATATTTTCATCCAGGGCATCTACTTTCTTCTGGAATTCTTCTATCTTTTTAAGATATCTTTCTCTGTCTGCCCTGTACTTTCTTAGTTTCTCAAACATATCCCCTCCGTATTTATGGCATGCGGCCAAATCCTAAATAATGGCTCTGCCAATATGGTGTATTGATTGATGAATAGTGGACCGGATTTCCGGCATGTATCATCATTCCGTTACCGACATATATGCCTACATGACTCGCCCCTGGAGTATCATAAGTTCCCTGGAAAAAGACAAGATCTCCGGGCTTAGCTTCTGATGCAGGAACATTACTTGTTATCGCCCTTAGTCCGTTAGCTGTCTGCCTTCCTACATTCCATCCATTGCCACAGTGATTTATCACGTAGCTTACAAATCCCGAGCAGTCAAAGCCTTCAGGATCATATCCGCCCCACACATATGGAACGCCAAGATATCTTTCAGCTTCATGGAGCATACGGGCAAATTCCTCATCCGTAAGATACTCTCCCGGAACATGGTAGTCGTCATAATCTCCGGGCCTGGGGCCTGGAATGCCATAGATATCATCCTCACCAAAGAGATATTTCTTATTTCCAAATGTCTCAAGAAGTACCTCGTACCTTGCCATCTCGTCATCAGTAAATCCAAGTTCTTCAACCACATGGTCAAGACCATGATTTACAAGGTAAATGTCGCAGATGTAATACTCATATTCTTCGGTGTAGGTGTAATCTTCCCAGTAACCGCCATCAGCATAGGAATCGTCCTCAACCCATCTGGTGTCTTCAACTTCTCTTTCCCTTGTCTCTACTGTTTCCTCATAAGAAACTTCATACTGAAGATTAAAGATTTCCTGCAGTTTTGCCTGTACTTCATCCCTCGTATAAGACTCGAAGATAACTGTAAGTATTGCTGCAAGCTGGTATGGATTGTGGCCAACCTCATCAAGATGGTAGTTTATCTCGTCATAGTCAGCATGATCCTCAGCTATCTCATCGACCTCATCCATAAGACCTTCTTCCAGTTCCTTGTAATCATCTTCAACCGCAAGAATGTCTTCGTCTTTAGCTGTAAAAGATGTTGCTACAGTGATATTGCCACCCCCGGCTCCAAGTGCTGAGCATGAGTTCATCATTCCGGAGAATACCAAAACAAGGATAAGAATGGCTACAATGATAAGGGAAATCACAGGGTTGTCTTTTACAAATTCCTGTATCTTCTCAGCGAGAATCCCTACCATATCCTCTGCTTTATCTGTGATCTTCCGTCCTATCTTTCCGGTATTCTCCGCAGCCTTGGCATTCTTCGCAGCAGCTTTCCTCTGCATTTCCTTTTTCATCTTTTCCTTGGCAGCTTTTTCCGCGGCACCTTCAGCATCCTTGCCCTGATGGAGTTTGTTGCTGTACTTGCTGTTTTTCACTTTGCTTGTAAC
>CAMVRW010000202.1 GCA_947169985.1 uncultured Butyrivibrio sp.
AGGGCAGCCCTGCCATGATGTTCCCTTAAGAACGCCGTTAGAATCTGTTACAACAGCCTGTGTGTATGAGTACTGATCCTTGAGATCCTCATCTGTGATTCCAAGATCCTTAACAGGCAATGTGTAATCAGTATCTGTGTACTTAACAGCATAGTCAGCCTCAACGAGGAAAAGGTCAACCTTATCATCGTCTGCTGCGCTCTCCTGTGCAAGAAGGAGCTCATCAAGTCTGTTCTGATAAGCATTCTCCTCGTTAGGAGTGATCAGCCAGTTAACTGTTACATCACCGATCTTACCAGTTGTTCCATCAACTACCTCGTATCCAGGATAGTGATCTGTAAGACGTGACTTGAACTCTTCGTTCCAAGCTGAAATGTTGAGAACCTTACCTGTGTCCTCTGCAGGAGCTGCTGCTGTCTCTTCAGCTGCAGGTGCTTCTGTTGCTGCAGGCTCAGCTGCAGGTGCTTCTGTTGCTGCAGGTGCCTCAGTTGCTGTTGTGTCAGCAGGTGTGCTAGCTGCGCCGCCACAAGCTGAAAGCAGACCAGCTACCATTGTTGTTGAAAGTAATAATCCAAGTACTTTCTTCTTCATAACTACTTTTTACCTCCCTTTTCTCTAAAAGAATTTTGAAGTGTTATTTATTTAAAACAGCTTTGCCGTTTTAAACCTTAGCTACCGGTTCCTCTACAGGAATCCTTCCAACGGACTCACCTTTTTCAAGTGTTCCTTCTATTATTATCTGTTCAATAAGTGTTCCCTTTGGATTATTGATGAGATCTATCAGCTTACGTGCTGCTGTTCTTCCTATCTTATCTGTATCCTGGACGATGGTTGTCATCCTGGGGCTTATTCTTCTTGCAAGCTCTATTCCGTCGTATCCTGCTATGGAGATGTCCTCCGGAACTCTAAGTCCCCTTGACCTTATGGCATTCATTCCGCCGAAGGCTGCAAAGTCATCTGAATAAAGAATAACTGTCGGTGGATCAGGAAGATCCAAAAGCTTTAGTGTTGCCTCAAAGGCTTTATCTGTATTTCTGTAAGGGCTTGGTACCATGTAACTGTCTGGGATGCTTACATCCAGATCCTGGAGTGTGTTGTAGAAGCTTGTAAGTCTGCTCTGTGTTACGGCTGTATTCTCCATACCGTATACATAAGCTATCTTCCTGTGTCCCTGTTCATATACATAAGTAACAAGTTCTCTTATGCCCTTAATATTGTCTGATACTATTGCGATCCTGTTATAGAAGGAATGGTCTATTGTGACCACCGGGATGTTACTTTTAATAAGTTCATCCACCTCAGGATCCGAAAACTCTACGCAGGCGATCACCACTCCATCAAAGCCTCTGTATATGGCGTGGGACAGATATGACATGTTGTTGTTTCTTGTTCTGTCACCATTTATAAAAGTGATGTCAAAGCCTTCCTTTTCTGCTGCCTTCTTAAAACTGTCCAGTACATGTGAGAAGTAATCGTGGGTAAGACCACTGTTCGCCTCATCTACGAAAAGGACACCAATATTGTTGGACCTGTTCGTCTTCAGCGCTTGAGCTGCTGCGTTGGGATGATACCCAAGTTTGTCTGCAACTTCTCTGATCCTCTCTTTAGTTTCTTTACTGATATCGCTATGATCATTCAGTGCTTTTGAAACTGTCGCAATTGAGACCCCACAGGCTTTCGATATGTCTTTTAAAGATACAATTCGTCTAGCCATTTCCTTGTTTTTCTCACTTAATCGTTTTCGTAGTTTTAATATACAACGAAATTACTCTAAAATCAAGTTTAGTTTTTTCGTTTTTGTGCAATTTTGTTATTTTTGGTAGTCTTTAACAATTTTGTTATCGGCATTTCATATATTTTTCCAATTTTGTACATAGTTTATTCACAATTGGTTAAAACGTTTTCGAAACATTCAGTTTCCAGGCTCGATTTCAGAAGGCTTACGCGCGTAAGTTAATTTTAAGCAGTAATTGTAGGGGTTTACAAAAAAATAAAAAGATAAATTTATTATTGAAATCGGAACAGATTACATATATAATATGCCTAGATTTTACCGAAAACGTTTAAGTTTCACATTATAAATGGAGGGTTTTATATGAAGTACGGTTTTTTCGACGACAACGCTCTTGAGTACGTGATAACCACACCAAAGACTCCACTTCCCTGGATCAACTATCTGGGCAACAAAGAGTTCTTTTCACTGATCTCAAACACCTGTGGCGGTTACACATTCTACAAGGACGCTAAGCTGCTGAGACTTACAAGGTATCGTTACAACAACGTTCCTTATGATAACAATGGTAAATACTTCTTTATTAAAGATGGCGATACAATCTGGAATCCAGGATGGCAGCCTGTAAAGACAGCTCTCGACAGCTATGAGTGCCGTCACGGACTTGGCTACAGCACCTTCACATCAACCAAGAACGATGTTGAGGCAAAGGTTCTTACATTTGTTCCTATGGAAGATAACTGTGAGATATCAAAGGTTACTCTTACTAATAAGAAGAGCAGCGCTGCAACACTTACTCTTTTCTCATATGTAGAGTGGTGTCTGTGGAACGCTGATGATGATATGAAGAACTTCCAGAGAAACCTTTCAACCGGTGAGGTTGAGGTTACAGGAAACGGTTCTGTTATCTATCACAAGACTGAGTACAGAGAGCGTCGTAATCACTACGCCATCTACGGTGTTAACACAGCTGTTGACGGTTTTGATACAAGCCGTGATGCTTTCCTTGGTGCTTACAACGGACCAGACAGCCCTGATGCTGTTGCTGCAGGAAAGTGCACAAACTCAATAGCAAGCGGATGGTCACCAATCGCTGCTCACCAGATCAACGTAACACTTAACCCTGGTGAGTCAAAGACCTTCATCTTCACTCTTGGTTACATCGAGAACCCTGAGGATCAGAAGTGGGAAGCTCCTTCAGTAGTTAATAAGAAGCCTGCTGAGGCAATGCTTGCTAAATATAATAATGAAGCTTCTGTTGATGCAGCTCTTGATGAGCTTAAGAAATACTGGAGCGAACTCCTTTCCAAGTACCATGTATCTTCTTCAAACGACAAGGTTGACCGCATGGTAAATATCTGGAACCAGTATCAGTGCATGGTTACTTTCAACATGTCCAGATCTGCTTCCTACTACGAGTCAGGAATTGGCCGCGGAATGGGCTTCAGAGATTCCTGCCAGGATCTTCTTGGATTCGTTCACCTTATTCCGGACAGAGCAAGACAGCGTATCATCGATATCGCTTCAACACAGTTTCAGGATGGATCAGCTTATCATCAGTACCAGCCACTTACCAAGAAGGGTAACTCCGACATCGGTTCTGGCTTCAATGATGATCCACTTTGGCTCATTGCAGGAACCAGCGCATACATCAGAGAGACAGGTGATCTTTCTATATTAAAAGAGATGGTTCCTTTCGATAATGATATGAGTGTAGCTAAGACACTCATGGATCACCTTAAGTGCTCCTTCAACTTCACTGCTACACACAAGGGACCTCACGGTCTTCCACTTATCGGACGTGCAGACTGGAATGACTGTCTGAACCTTAACTGCTTCTCAGAGCACCCAGGTGAGTCTTTCCAGACCTTCGGACCTTCAGAGGGACCTGTTGCTGAGTCAGTATTCATCGCAGGAATGTTCGTTAAGTACGGTGAAGAGTACGCACAGCTTGCAGAGCTCCTTGGTGACACAGCTGAGGCTGAGCGCGCAAGAGCTGAGGTCAAGAAAGTTTACGAAGCAACTACAACAGCCGGCTGGGACGGCGAGTGGTTCGTTCGTGCTTATGATGCTAATTCCAACAAGGTTGGTTCTAAGGAATGTGAAGAAGGTCAGATCTACATCGAGCCTCAGGGCTTCTGCGTACTTGCAGGAATCGGTGTTGAGGAAGGTCTTGCTGAGAAGGCACTTAAGAGTGTTGAGGAGAAGTTGGATACCAAGTACGGTATCATGATCCTTCAGCCTGCTTACACAAAGTATCACCTTGAACTTGGTGAGGTTAGCTCATATCCACCTGGATACAAGGAGAACGCTGGTATCTTCTGTCACAACAATCCTTGGGTTTCAATCGCTGAGACAGTTCTCGGACACGGAAACAGAGCCTTCGATATCTACAAGAAGACCTGCCCTGCTTACGTTGAGGAGTTCAGTGAGATCCACGCTACAGAGCCTTATGTTTACTCACAGATGGTTGCAGGAAGAGATGCTAAGTTCCACGGTCAGGGCAAGAACAGCTGGCTTACAGGAACAGCAGCTTGGACCTTTGTAAATATCTCCCAGTACATCCTGGGCGTATATCCTACACACAACGGTCTTTCAATCAATCCTTGCGTACCTGAGGACTTTGGTGATTTCACTCTCACAAGAAAGTACCGCGGAGCAACCTACAACATTTCAGTTAAGCAGAACGGCGCTCAGAAGGGCATCAAGAAGCTTACTGTAAACGGAAAAGAGATCTCCGGAAACATCATCCCTTACGAGGAAGGTGTAAAGGAATACACAGTAGTTGCTGAGATGGGCTGATTAACTCCATAATAGAGCAAAACATATCGGAGTCATGGATTCGTTCCATGGCTCCGTTTTTGCAATAAGTTGCGCAAAACCTATTGACTATGCTATAATTAACCGTTAGAGTCGGAGGTATATATGAGCACAGATAAAAAGCCCAGAAAACACAGACATAAAAGGCATTATACCTTTATGGTCATATCCGGTGATTCAGACGGAAGTACCAAGAGCCTGCACCTTAATCATTTCAAGACACAGGCGCTGGCCTACACAGCTTTTGTAATTGGTTTAGTACTTATTTGCTACATTATTTACTCAGCGATCACCATCAGCAATCTCCGCAGCATTGATCAGAAACAGAAGACACAGATTGATGAAC
>CAMVRW010000203.1 GCA_947169985.1 uncultured Butyrivibrio sp.
AGCCTCCATATTACGGAGTAAAAGAGGCAGTATTCCCATTCAATATGTTCCCTGAAGTTGATCCTGTTTTAGGACCTGAGATGCGCTCAACAGGTGAGGTTCTTGGACTTGCTAAGACTCCAGGCGAGGCATTCTTTAAGGCTTCGGAAGCTGCAAATTCAACACTTCCGCTTAAGGGAGCTGTGCTAATTTCTCTGAACACAGAGGATAAGCCTGAGGCTGCTGATATCGCCAGGAGCTTTGCAGATGACGGCTTCAAGATCTATGCAACAGGAAAGACCTTTGAGAACATTGTTGAAGCCGGTATTGATGCAGTCAGGATCATGAAGAACTACGAGGGCGGAAGACCAAACGTAGAGGATGTTATCAAGAACGGTGAAGTGCAGCTTGTTATCAACACTCCTATCGGAAGAGGTTCTGAGCATGACGACGGATACCTTAGAAGGGCAGCTATCAAGGCTCGTATCCCATACATCACCACAGTTGCAGCAGCAAAGGCAGCAGCTGAGGGTATTCATCAGGTAAAGGAAAACGGAGCCGGAAACATCAACTCCCTTCAGGGTTACCACAGCCAGCTTTAAGAGGTATACTAGATTAAGTAGATATTTCTTTTTACAGGGGGTAAAAGAGCTATGAGTGATAATCAGCAGAATGTAAATGAGCAGAGTGCAGCTCCACAGGCTGCGCCGCAGCCAACAGTAACTGTTACTGCATCAGGCCTGGATGAACAGCTTCTTGAGGAAATAAAGCGCCTTTCAAAGAAACAGGTGAGATGGCAGAGGCTTTCTTCCCTGTGCATTATGGGAGCGTTGGTGGCTTTGGTGATAGTTCTTTTCATCCTGATTCCCAGAGTGCTTACAACTCTTGATCACCTGAATCTGGTGGCAACCAAGATAGAAAGCTCCATTGAAGACATTGATGTGATGGTGTCTGAGATGACTGATGCCAGCAAGAACCTCAATGAACTGGTTGGGGATAATTCCACAGCGCTGACAGATGCCATCGAGAAAATGGCTAACGTGGACTATGATGGCCTGAACAAGGCAATCCAGGATCTTCAGGATGCAGTGGGGCCCATGGCAACATTCTTTAACAGATTTAAGTAATAGGATTTTTAGTAATGGAAATAGAGAAGTCAACTTTTTTTAACCTTATGCACTACGAATATGGGGAGGCATACTTTGGAAGCCACAAGGGAATGCGCTTCAGACTTGCCAGAGACCCACTTGCTAATGTAAAATTCGTCCCTGTGGACCAGAGAGAACCGGCAACTTTAATGGCTACCGTGTGGCCTGAGCCCTATTCCTACGGCGTTACGGACAAGTCCCTTATGACCAGCGAGCATTTCGAGGTCAGCGAAGAGGGCTTTGAAGCAGCTGTAGCCTGGATAAATCAGCAGTATCTGGACCGCATTGATGAATGGAATACGAAATAAATTTTTTTTGAAAGAAAAAAGGATTTTTGAAGTCCCACGTCGAATAAAGTAGATGTGGGATTTTTTTACCACAATTCTACTTAAGAAAGAAGAACAGCATTGATAATCCGCGAAAAAATTGAAGACAGAGAGGCTGAAATCTTAAGCAAGCATGCTACTCTCAGCATGAATTCCAAAGGACGAGAAAAAGAAGAAAAGCAGTGCGACATCAGGCCTTGTTTCCAGAGAGACCGTGACAGGATCCTTTATTCCAAGTCATTCAGGCGTCTTAAGGACAAGACCCAGGTATTCTTGTCGCCTGACGGTGATCACTACAGGACAAGGATGACCCACACTCTTGAGGTGTCTCAGAATGCCAGGACTATAGCCAAGGCACTTATGTTAAATGAGGACCTGGCGGAAGCTATTGCCCTTGGCCATGATCTTGGGCATACGCCCTTTGGCCATGCGGGAGAGAGAGCACTTAATGCAGTTTGCCCCGAGGGCTTCAGGCACAACGAACAGAGCCTTAGAATAGTTGAAAAGCTTGAGAATTCAGGCAAGGGCCGTAACCTCACCTGGGAAGTCAGGGACGGTATCATAAATCATGAGATCGATCTGACTCCTGCAACTTTAGAGGGAAAGGTAGTAAGGCTTTCGGATAAGATCGCATATATGCATCACGACATGGATGATGCCATAAGAGGCGGGATAATTACTGAGAAGGACGTTCCTGAGTCCCTGGCAAAGGTCATTGGACATACCAATGGCGAGTGGCTGGATACCTTCATTCACGACATCATTGCCACCAGCATGGACAAGGACGACATCCGAATGTCCCAGGAGGTCTACGAGGCCTTCCATACCTTGAGGAAGTTCATGTTTGAGCGTGTTTACACTAACCCTGTGGCCAAGGGTCAGGAGGGGAAGGTGGAGGAGATGATCAAGATTCTCTACAGATACTATGTGGAGCATGTAGATCTTTTACCTGATTATCTAAAAGAGATGATGGACAGGGGAGAGTCCTCCAGAGAAAGGATCGTATGTGACTATGTCAGCTCCATGACTGACAGGTACGCAGTAGCAATATTTGAAGAGGTCTATGTGCCACATTCCTGGGCTGTACTATAACTACTAATCATAAATGGGGAAAAGAAATTGCGATACTCAGATGACATTATCGAGGAAGTAAGATCGCGAAATGACATTGTGGACGTGATAGGGCAGTATGTTCACCTTCAGAAAAAGGGTGCCAATTACATGGGCCTTTGCCCCTTCCACAATGAGAAGACCGGATCCTTCAGCGTTTCCCAGTCCAAGCAGATATTTCACTGCTTTGGATGCGGAGAAGGCGGCAATGTGATCAGCTTCCTGATGAAATATGACAATCTAACATTTACAGAGGCGCTTAAGCAGCTGGCCGACAGGGCAGGAGTCAATCTTCCGCAGGAGGATGAGTCTCCGGAGGCCAAGGCAAGGAGAGATAAGAGACAGACTCTTTTCGATATCAACAAAGAAGCTGCCAAGTATTACTACTTCAATCTCTGGTCAAAGACCGGGGAGAAGGGCCTTGAATACTACCGGAAGAGGGAGCTTACAGATGAGACCATGAAGAAGTTTGGGCTGGGGTTTGCCAGCATGACCTCAGATGGCCTGGTGAAGCACCTTCGCAGCAAGGGCTACAAGGATGCCCAGATAATAGATGCAGGTCTTGCTTCCTTTGATGAGAAGCGGGGAACTCATGATAAGTTCTGGAACAGAGTTATGTTCCCTCTCTTTGATGCAACGGGCAAGGTTATAGGCTTTGGCGGAAGAGTCATGGGGACCGGGGAACCCAAGTACATCAACTCTCCGGAGACAGCCATATTTGAAAAGGGCAGGAACCTTTACGGACTTAATTTTGCCAAGAACTCCAAGGCGCCTTACTTTATAGCCTGCGAGGGCAACATCGATGTAATAGCCATGCATCAGGCGGGCTTTGATATGGCAGTTGCTTCCCTGGGAACAGCCTTTACCGTTAATCAGGCAATGGTCCTTAAGAGGTACAAGGATACCGTGATCCTGTCCTACGACAGTGACGGCGCGGGAACCAAGGCAGCCATCAGGGCCATAGGCATTTTGAAGGAAGCAGGACTGAAGGGAAAGGTCTTAGACCTTAGGCCCCACAAGGATCCGGACGAGTTCATTAAGAACGAGGGAAAAGAGGCCTTCGAGGAACGGGTACGAAATGCCGAGAACACCTTCTTCTTTGAAATAAGGGTGATGGAATCCAGGTATGATATGTCAGATCCCGTGTCCAAGACAGAGTTCCAGAGAGAACTTGCAGGAAAGCTTTGTGAGTTCGAGGAAGCTTTAGAAAGAGAAAATTACATTGAGGCTGTAGCAGCCAGATTTAATATACCACTTGATGATCTAAGGAAGCTCGTAACAGCTACAGCAGCCAGGGGATTGCCCCAAAAAGCTCTTGAAAGACCTAAATCAGGGATTCAGCAAAAGAAGACTCCTGAGGAAGGCTCAAGGAAGAATCAGAGGCTGCTTTTGACATGGCTGACAGATGAGCCACAGATCTTTTCCAGGGTTACAAGGTGGGTAGAACCTGAGGATTTTGCAGACGATCTGTACAGGACCGTGGCAAAAGAGCTGTTTGCAGGAATGGAGAGCGGTAGCTTTTCACCGGCAGCGGTTCTGGATGGCTTTACCAATCCGGAGGAACATCGGCAGGTGGCTGAGATGTTCAATACTAACCTGGTGGAGATCGATACTCCCGAACAGAGGCGCAAGGCCTTTCATGATATTATCGTGGCTGTCAAGCAATCAGGCTACGACAGGCGCAAGAAAGAGCTGAAGCTCGATGACCCTGAATATCTTTCAAAGACTATTCAGTGGAAGAAGGATCTGGAGAAAATGGCTCACGCCAATATATCTCCTGATGACTGATCTTTAACTAAAACACTACCAAATACTTATAGAAAAGGAAAAACAAAAATGGCAACTAAGAAGGAAACAGTAAAAGAGACAGAGAAGAAGACCAAGGCAGCTGCAGCAAAGAAGGAAGCACCTGCCAAGAAGGAAACTGCTAAGAAAGAAACAGCCAAGAAGGAGGCAGCTCCAAAGAAGGAGGCAGCAGCCAAGAAAGAGGCAGCTCCTAAGAAGGAAGCAGCTAAGAAAGAGGCGGCTCCAAAGAAGGAGACAGCAGCTAAGAAGGAAGCAGCTCCAAAGAAGGAGGCAGCAGCCAAGAAGGAAGCTCCTGCAAAGAAGGAGACTGTCAAGAAGGAGGCTGCTCCAAAGGCAACTGCTGAAAAGGCTACTAAGAAGAGCTCCAAGAAGGCAGCAGCTGAGGCTGAAAGCAAGGCTCCTGTAAATGAGGGCGAACTTG
>CAMVRW010000204.1 GCA_947169985.1 uncultured Butyrivibrio sp.
AGCATGATTGATGTAGCTAGAGCTCTTAAGGAGCGCAAGGCTGCAAGAATATACGCATTTTCAACCTTTGGTCTCTTTACCAGTGGCCTGGAAGTATTTGATGAGGCTCACAAGCAGGGACTCATTGATAAGGTTCTCACTACAAACCTCATCTATCAGACTCCTGAGCTTCTTTCAAGAGACTGGTATATCAGCTGTGATATGAGTAAGTACATTGCTTACCTCATCGACACACTTAACCATGATGCTTCTATCAGTGATCTGTTAAATCCTGTAGAACGTATCAACAATATCATTGAGCGCTACAAGAGCGGAGAACTCAAGGCTTCCATGGAGGCCGAGAAGAAGGCATAATGATTTTAAGGCTGTCACTTATGTGACAGCCTTTCTTATAATAATCCTCTAATATCTAATAGCTTATCTACTCTTGCGTAAAGCTTTCTCTGCAATTCCTCGTCAGGCTCTGTAAGATCCGGGACCATAATAACGTTGCAACCAGCGAGGTAGGCACTGGTGACTCCGTTAGGGGAGTCTTCTACTGCGAAGGTTTCCTTGGGATCAAGGCCAAGCTGTTCGCATGCGTAGGAATAAATGTCGGGGGCAGGTTTCCCGAGTTTGACCATGTCGGAGCAGATTATTCTGTCGAAGTGATCGAAGAGGCCCAGTTTTAACAGGTAACCCTTGGTGCGTTCGTAGTCGTTTGCTGTAGCAATGCAGGTCAGGATGCCATGTTCGCGGAGCCAGGTAAGGATCTCCACAGCCCCTGGTTTAAGTGGTATCCCATTCTCTGCAAGAATATCAGCCACAAGCTTTTTTCTGTACTCTCTCACTTCGTTGTAATCAAAATCTTCTCCAAACCACTCCTTAAATCGCTCAGGTGCAAAGGGACGGCCTAATGATCTAAGCTCCAGGGGCATCCAAGGCTCCATATCATAGCCAAAGTGTGCAAGGGCCTTTGGCCAGGCAGTCTGGTAAAACTTCTCCGTGTCAGTTAATGTTCCGTCAAGGTCAAAAATGACTGCTTTAATGTCCATATCTTAGAACCCCAGGTTGTCGTTAACGAGAATGACATGTATCCTGTCTGCGTGTCTTGAATATCTTGTTATAAGGAACTGACAGCAGATGGTGTCCGGAGACTTGCAGTCCATGCACTTTCCCGTCTTTGCGCAGGGTGTAGAAAGTCCGAAGCGCTGTGCATTTATAGGGGCTGCAACATTTCTTGCTCTCTTCATGGCGCTGTCCAGATCTCCACAGATCTTGTTCATTCCCACGATGAAAAGAACCTTCTTTGGCCCCTGGGCTATTGCAGAAACTCTGTTGGAATTACCATCAATATTCACTATTATTCCATCATCAGTCATGGCATTGGCGCTGGCAATAAAGAAATCCGCATCATAGGCTGCCAGCATAGCTGCTCTCTTATCCTCGTAAGCATCCCTGTCAATAAAGTTGTAGTCTCCATTTTTAAGAACTTCCACAAGACCAATCTCATGGGCGCTCATAGCACCTCCCATGGTCACAGAACTCTTTTCAGGGATCAGCTCCATAGCCTTTTGCATGGCCTCAGCCTTGGTTGCAGCGTAGTAGCCCTTCATATTTCTGGACTCCAGCCCTTTTATCACAGTCTGCGCCAGAAGTTCATTCCTCTTAAAAACTACATCATTCATATTTTACCCTCCATGCCATATTTTTTCATAACCCCTTTCATAAAAATAGGCTGTACCAGGAATATAAGGATAAAGCCTGCCACAAAACAAATAGCAAGGGATGAAAGAAACATGCCCCAGAAGTTCAGCTGAGCAGCTCCTCCACTTTGCTTCATGGCCATTTTATATGCAAAGAATACCATAGCGAGAGTTATAACAGGGGTATAGATCAGGTCAGAAATGAAGGTTTCCAGGAGCCTTGCCTTTATACTGCCTCTTTCCAGTTTAGCCTTGGCACGTGCACCCTCGGATACTTTTCCCATGGGAATGATAAATCCAATCAGGAGGCTTATGATAGAACTGATCACAAAGCTGATCACAAAGCCTATGGGGGTAAAATGCCCCGAGGTGAGAGTTCCCACAAGTGACAGACAAAAACTCATGGCAATACCCATTCTTATAGACATTGCCCTTCCTACTTTCATCATCATTTCTTCCATAAACCAATCTCCTTTTTGATCAGTAAAAAGAATAAATATACGTTTATCTGATTATATCATCCCCGACTATCTCCCCACAATCAAAAAACCGCGGATAAGCTACTGCTTATCCGCGGTAAATATAACTAAATCACTTGTTATCAGTGACCTCCGTTGCCTTCCTGTCCCTGTTGTGGCTGACCACCCTTGTTTCCGGGCATTGCAGGCTGCTGTGATCCATCATACTGATCCTTAGAGTCCTCTGTTCCGGCATTTGTATCACCACCATTTGATAGTGTTGATGCACTTCCAAGAGTTACGTTAAACGTCTGCTCTGCGTATTCACTTCCGTTCTGTCTCATGACCTTAACTGTTACATCAGTTCCTGCCTCATAGTACTGGAGCCTAGTCTGAAGATCATCCATTGAAGTGATCTCCATACCATCAAACTCTGTTATAACATCGCCCTTCTGGATTCCTGCTGCCTGAGCTCCACCACCCTGTGAAACCTCTGCAACATATACGCCCTGAGGGATTCCATAGTAAGAAGAAACATCTGAAGTTACGCTTACCCCTGAAATTCCAATGTATCCTCTATCTTCATCTGAAACCTTGAGAAGTGTCTTTTCATTCATGAGCTTATCAATGATAGGCTGAGCAAGTGAGATAGGAATGGCATATCCCATACCTTCGATGGTTTCGCCACCGATCTTGTTGGAGTTAATTCCAATTACCTCGCCCTGAAGGTTAAGAAGAGCTCCACCTGAGTTACCGGGGTTGATGGCTGCATCTGTCTGAATAAAGGTCTGTGTCACGCCTTCCGACATCTCCACCTCACGATTTATGGCAGAGATAACACCTGTAGTAACAGACTGTCCATAACCAAGAGCATTACCAATTGCTATAGCAGGCTCTCCAAGTGTAAGAGAATCGCTGTCACCAAGTGTTGCGATCTTGATGGCATCTTTTGTATCAGCTGAAATGTCATCAAGCATAACTGCTATAACTGCCAGATCCATAGTGGAATCTGTTCCTTTAACTGCCGCCTCAACAGTGCTTTCATCAGCAAAGATAACCTCAAGAGAATCTGCACCTTCCACAACATGGTAGTTTGTAGCTATGAGAAGCTCTGTATCATTTTCACCAACTATGATTCCACTTCCTGAAGCTGTCGCCTCTTCCTTCTGAACATAACCGAAGTAATTTGCAGAAGCTGTATAATTATTGTGGATTATTACCATGGCAGGCATAACTTCTTCAACAACTGCAGTTACATCTGTAACCACTGCCTTGGTCTCACCTGTCACTGTGGTAGTCTTTATATCAGAATCTGCCTTTTCAACTGTAGTTTCTGTTGCCTCAGCCTTTTCCTCAATAGCTTCTGCCTGAGCATTACTATCCTCAACTGCCACCTCAGCAGCACTGCCTGATCTTCTGGTTATTGTAGTATATGCAAATCCCACACCACCTACGATAAGAGATAAAATGCAGATGGCTGCGATAACCTTGGCTACCGTATGCTTCTTTTTTACAGGAGCTTCCGGTGGTACCATTCCTCCGCCAGCATTTGCATTGTACTGATAAGTACCATAGGTTGGCTGTCCGTTCTGGTTGTAGTTGTAGCTGGACTGGCTGTAGGAATAACTCGGGGTATAACCTGTGTTGTTATAAGAGGTCT
Source organism: uncultured Butyrivibrio sp. (assembly GCA_947169985.1). Lineage (GTDB taxonomy): Bacteria > Bacillota > Clostridia > Lachnospirales > Lachnospiraceae > Butyrivibrio. The sequence continues at coordinate 3,804 of CAMVRW010000204.1, forward strand.
GTGGCCCCTGGGAGTTGTATCCGCCCTGATTATATAAATTACTCTGGCCACTATAACTTCCGCCATTAAAAGAACTTGAAACATTTTTATCATCTTCGTACATGATAATGTCCTTCCTTTCGCTTTTATGGCTTTAGTATAGTTTTCAACTGTGACTAAATTGTGTTTTAAATCTTATATAAAAATTAAGAAAAATTAATATTCGTCTTCCTCGATGACCTGTATCTCCATATAGTCAAAAGAGACATCCTCGATAAAAGCGTCCTTCGTAAACCTGCACTTAGCATGGATCTGGAAGTCCTTCACAGTATTATCAAGCCAGATGGGCTTTGGAAGATCCATCTCATAGCAGGCCTTTTCTATGGAATTCATCACCTTATGTGTCCTGGTGTCAAAGGTCTCATCACAGACCACCATATCCTTCAAAAGGTGGTTGTCCTGTATGAGCTTCACCCATAGTCTAAACATGTTTTTCTCCTTCAAAAAATGGGACAGAGAACCTACCTCTGTCCCACAAAATGTCTTTATAACTTAATCAGATCAAGCATCGTAACCGTTAGGGTTCTGGCTCTGCCATCTCCAGGAATCTTCGCACATTTCTTTGATTCCGTTCTGAGCCTTCCAACCAAGTTCCTTCTCAGCCTTATCTGCCTTTGAGTAGCAGGTTGCTATATCTCCTGCACGTCTTTCCTTGATCTCATAAGGAATCTTAACACCTGTAGCTTCCTCAAAGTTCTTTACAATATCAAGTACGCTGTAGCCAACGCCTGTACCAAGGTTGTAGATATTAAGTCCGCTTCCTGGAGCAAGCTTTGCAAGAGCCTTTACATGACCGATCGCAAGGTCAACTACATGAATGTAATCGCGGACACCTGTTCCATCATGTGTATCATAGTCGTTGCCGAATACATTGAGCTTAGGAAGCTTTCCAACTGCAACCTGTGTGATATAAGGCATAAGGTTGTTAGGAATTCCATTAGGATTCT